>JAIPEX010000059.1 GCA_021736945.1 Halanaerobiales bacterium
CATATAGCCTGATAAGTTTTTTCATATCGCCTTCTTTGAGCCAAAACCCTTTTCTATTTTCAATATCAAAAATCGTAGAGACCACTTTCGAATATATACGCCCTGATCTTTTAGATAGACTCCTAGCCAAATCATACTGGTCTACTGGTAGTTTGTAGGTTTTGTTCAAGATTACACCTCCCTCATATTTTTAGAACCCAAAAATATACTAATTTGTATCCCCGTCCTTTAATCAAGAACGGGGTTTTAAATTAGTAGTTTCTATAAATGATTATTAATATATTAAATACTTATTAAATAAATCCTTTTTAGAAGCCAGTGTATTTAATTTATTTTTAAAACTTATTATAAATATATCTTATATTCTCCTTTTTTATGGAGGCCACTACCTTTTTGATATTTACCTTCATCTTTAAGTTTCAAGATAAATTTATAAATGTCCTTTAGATAATCAATATTAATTATGGGATCATAATGACTGGATAATATACATTTCATGTCATTATATTTCTTTAATATTTTGTTTAGCGAATATAAATACTTTTTTAGGTTAATATTATCTGAATTTAAGTATAGTGGTCCTTTATATAATAGGTCTCCCGCAAAAAGATAGTCATTACTCAAGTCATAAAAACAAAGGTGATCATCAGTATGTCCCGGAGCAGAAACCACCTCTATTTTTCTATTACCCATTTCAAAGATATTTCCTTCTTCTATTTCTATACCCCGATTAGAAGTTTCAAGATGAAATTGTTCAAGATTAAAATCGGTTGGTAATAATTCTTTGTCAACATCTCTAATAACTTTTTTTCTTATGCTATCAATAGATTCTTCAACACCATTTTTGAAATAATGATTAGCCTTTTGACTAAGATAAACCTCTTTAAATTTATCCATATTGCCAATATGATCCCAATGCATATGGGTTATTAACAACTTAGTCTTTTTATTATCAATTTTAGTTAATACTTTTTTAATATTATAAATACCGATCCCACAGTCAATAAGAAGATTATATTGATCTCCTATTAAATAATAGGAATTAAACTCTTCCCAGTGCTGATTTTCACTTATTATATAGGTTTGTTGATCTAATTTTTCTATATTAAACCAGTTCAATACAGCCACTCCTCATCTCATGTAATTATCTTATTGGATTTTTAGTTGTACAAGGTAAATTCACACAGCACTTACCACACACATCTGCTAAATCTAAATTACTGTGGTGATCTACATTTTCTAGACAAATATCATAACAAATAAACCTATCAAAACTATCACGTTTTAGAGCTTCGGTGACACACCGATCCGCACAAACCCCACAACTGCCATCTTTTTTATATAGACAGTACTCTACATCTTCTCTTTCAGTAGGTGGTAGCTTTAAATCCGTTATAACACTTCCCACCCTACCAGCACAACCTTTTTCAGTAATCAGCATATTGTTTATACCAAAAGTGCCTAATGCTGCAATATAGGCAGCATGCCGGTGAGACCAATCACTAACCAGTTCTTCTTCTTTAAAATTATGTGTTGCTTGAATAACTGTAGATTTAAAACCTTCTTGACTGAGAATCTTTTTAATATGTTTATTTAGCTCTAATATCAATTGATTGGTTTCAATATAGGCTACTGCCCACTCTTTTGAACTGAGCCTGCCTTCTATATTGGATTGGTTTATTCTTTCTGCAAACGGTAAAAAGAAAGTTATTACTGTTTGCGCATCCTCTAAAAAATCAACCGGCAGGGAATGAGTGGGAGATATAATTTCCTTCATCTTTTTAAACAAAGGATCTTCAGCATCTGCATAAGCAATTACTGGTGCTTTCCAATTACTTTTTATCTCCTCACGTTCTGAATATTTTTTTACATATTCTTTAATAGCAGTTTCTAATTTTTCTTTCATAATATATAACCTCTTTTATTTTAACAATTTTTATTAAATCTTTTCTAAATTCTCTTTTGTTAATTCACTTCTCTTATCACCGGTATTTAGAGTACCTTTTGCTTCAAATAACATGATCTGGGTTTCTTCTTCAGCATAGGGTTTGTGTTCAACACCTTTGGGAACTATAATCATTTCTCCTTTTTGGACAGTCTCTTGACTATTCCTGTATTTCATAATTAATTCCCCTTCAACCACATAAAATAGTTCATCATTATCCTGATGAGTATGATATTCAAAGTTTCCCTTTATTTTAGCAAGTTTAACATCCATATCATTTACAGACCCAATTATCTTGGGATCCCAATGCTCATCTATTAATTCATACTTTTCTTGCAAAGATATCTTATTCACTCTAACACCCCTATTAATTACTAATTTAAATCTCGATATTAAACTTTTCTAGTTCTTCTTTTCCTTCTTGAGTCACATACCAGACTTTCTTTTTCCCCTCACCTTTTTCGACTAGCCAACCTACATCTTTACAGTAACCAATAAACTGAGCTCCAATTGAAAAAATATCTGCTACTTTTTTCACTTTTTTCTCCTTCTTTCTTAAGAATTTAAATTAAGTTAAACACTAAAGTGATAATCATATCAGGTTATATTAAAACTTTTATTCTATTATGTTTAATTCCCCTTCATTATTTCCTACTATTACCCTATCAGCCATTTCGACAAACAGTCCAGTTTCAACTACTCCCGGTAATTCATTGAGTTCATTATTTAACTCTTTCGGATTTTCAATAACTTCAAAGTTGCAGTCGATTATATAATTATGATTATCAGTATTAAAGAGTTCCCCATTTTCTTTTCTTAACTTTGGCTGACAGTCAAACTTTTCGAGAGTAATTAAGGTTTTATCTGCACCAAAATGAACAACTTCTACTGGTAAAGGAAACGCACCTAATTTGTCTACTATTTTTGATTCATCAACAATTATGATTAATTTTTTACTATGAAATGCAACTATTTTTTCACGAACAAGTGCTCCTCCCCCACCTTTAATTAAGTTTAAATTGGAATCTACTTCATCAGCACCATCTATTGTCAAATCTATATAATTAACATCAGCTAAACTAACAAGTGGAATATTTAATTCTTCAGCTAGTTCTTTTGTTTCTTCTGAAGTTGGCACTGCCCGAATATTTAAGCCTTCTTTGACCATTTCCCCTACTTTTTTAACCGCCCAATAGGCTGTTGAACCTGTCCCTAATCCTACTACCATTCCATCTTTAACATATTCAGCTGCTTTTTCGCCAGCAATTCTTTTTGCTTTCATTTTATATTCCTCCAATTAATTATTTTTAAGATAGTTTAATTATACTACTTTTTAGTTTTGTTTTGTTATTATACTAAGAAATATATTCATGTTTTCTTAGATAATTTTGCCCATAATTTGTGATTGTAGTGCCTGCTCTTCCTTGGGAGATCTTGACTAATTCCTTTTCAGCTAATTTTTGCAGTAATTTTCTAATTTCCATTTCGGAAATTTCATAATAATTATGGGTGAAATCTTTTTTCAAACTTCTCCGGCCTGTTTTTTCATCTTTTTCATTTAACAAATATAATCTTTTTAAAAGAAGTATTTCTTTTTTAGGAGTATTTGCCTCTGACTTTAAGTAATCAGGTAAATTGATAAAAGAAAGGTCATTTTCTTCTACTGTAACCATATATTTTACAGTATTTATTAGTTCTCTTACATTACCAGGCCAACCATAGTTATTAAAAAATTCTTTTAGATCTTGGCTTAGATTTCTATGTTCTCCCCATTTATTTAGATAATACTTTGCTAATCTTAAAATATCATTTTTTCTTTCAGTTAAGGAAGGAACATTAATCTGAAATACATTCAACCTATAAAATAGGTCTTTTCTAAATTTTCCCTGGTTCATCAATTTAAATAGATCTTGATTAGTAGCTGCTATTATCCTTGTATCAATAGAGACAATAGAGTTACCACCTAATCTCATAATCTCTTTTTCCTCAATAGCTCTTAATAGTCTAGCCTGTAAATTGAGGGGTAAGTCGCCAATTTCATCTAAAAAGATTGTTCCACCATCAGCCTGTTCAAAAAGTCCTATTTTTCCACCTTTTCGGGCTCCAGTGAAAGCTCCTTCTTCATAACCAAAGAGTTCTGACTCCAGTAAGTTTTCCGGTAAGGTAGCACAATTAATCGCTACAAAGGGTTCCCTACTGCGATGAGAGTAGTTATGAATTGCACCTGCAAATAGTTCCTTACCTGTTCCACTTTCACCTAAAAGGAGGACAGTTGAATCAGTTCTGGCAATTTTTTTGCTGATTCCCTTAGATTTTTTTATGGAATCACTTTCGCCAATAATATCATTAAACCGATATTCAGTATAATGACCTTTCCCAATCAGTTGTTTATGCACTTTCTGTTGGGTCTCTACCATTTCTCGATAGGGAGATACTATTATTATTTTCCCATAAAACTGGTTATCAAATTCGACAGACCTTACTGTAAAAACCAGTTCTTTACCATCAATTTTGACTAGTTTATCTTTAACTTCTCTTTCATTTAAAATGAAATCAAGCTTGTTAGAATGGTTTAATAAGATCTTGATATCTTTACCGGTAACACTTTCTTTATCTAAATTTAATATCTTCTTAGCTTTATAATTAATTAATTCTATTTGATTTCCTTTATCTGTTATAATCACTCCACTTAATAATTCATCTAAGAGTAGTTCCCATTGATTTAATAATACCCTTCTATTTTCCCAACCATAATCAAATCCGTACCAAATAGTTGGTACTTTAATTAAGTATTTTTTTATAATTTTTTCAGCCCTTACACTATCAATCCTTAAAATTGATAGAATATCTAAAACATTTGAAATATCAAATACTCTATTCCCTATTAAGATGATTTTGGCTTCTATATCTGGTAAAAAATCATATGGTTTTTTTTCAGGCACTATTATATAATCTATATCTTCAGGATAATCTTTTTTTCCTTCATAAAAAGGGAAAAATTTAACATCTGTGATACCTAGTTGATATAATAAGGCCATAGTCTCATTGGCCATATACTGATTTATATTTGCAACTAAGGCTTTTTTACCAGCTGGAATATCTCTCACCTTATTTAATGCTTCTTTGGTAATTGTTCTTTTCATCATCAAAGTAGGAGCATCACATTTGATTTTATCTACCAGCATATTTAATATTTCAGGGTCGGTATATAAGATCAAATCAGTGTCATAGACTGCTGGGATTACTTCCATTTCAGGATTTCTGTATTCAATAATAAAAAGATCAGAAAAAATCTTTTCCAATTCACTTTTAAAAAACTTAGAAACCTGTTCATCAATAGCTAAAACAGTTATCTTATTTTTCATTTTTATCACCTTATTCCAATCTATAATGGGATTATGTATATAGTTAATATGTAATAATCCCATTTATTACTTAATATATTAAACATTATACCTTTAAATCCCTTTAATATTGAGCATCTTTTTAATTATTATTTTGGCATGCAATATGCATTATACATAAGTGAATATATTTTTACTATTTTAATTAACTGGAGGTTTTATTAATGTTTGATAATTTTAACGAATTAAAAAAGTATATTGAAAAAAATGATGTTAAAACCCTCGATTTTAAAATTCCCCAGTTATCAGGGAACTGGAAACACTTATCTATACCAGCCAGAAACTTAAAACGGGCTGTTTTTGAAGAAGGTTTTGGTTTTGATGGTTCTAATTATGGTTATGCCAATGTAGAAGCCAGTGATATGGTTTTTATTCCAGACCTCACTACCGCATTTATCGATCCATTTTGGGAAGAAAAAACCCTAGCTTTTCTTGGTAGAATCTTTGAAATGGATGAACAAGGTGAAAAACCATTCCAAGGTGAGTCCAGAAATGTACTACTCCGTTCTCTAGAATATATGCGTGAAAATGACCACGCTGATAAATTTATATTGGGGCCTGAATTTGAATACTACGTCTTTGACGAGGTATATTTTTGGAATCAAAGTCACAACTCTGGTTTCAATGTCTATTCCAGACAAGCGGAATGGGATCGTGATAATTTTGATGGTTATAAAGTTAATCCCAAAAAAGGTTATCATCTTGATTCTCCTCATGATAGAGACAAGGATTTACGCTCTGCAATTTCATTAGCTTTAGAAGATCTAGGTATTGGTGTAAAATACCATCACCACGAAGTAGGTGGCCCGGGTCAACATGAAATAGAAGTAGAACGAGTACCTGCAGAAAAAATGGCTGATGATACGATGAAAATTAAATACTTTATTAAAAATATGGCTTTACAGCGTGGTAAAACAGCAACCTTTATGCCTAAACCACTTCACGGTGAAGCAGGAAACGGTTTCCACGTTCACATGCAGCTTTTCAAAGATGGGCAAACACTATTTAGTGGTGATGAAGATAACTACGCCGGCCTTTCAGATCAAGCCCTTCATTTTATGGGAGGTATTTTAGAACATACTCCGGCCTTAATGGGACTAGCAGCACCTTCTACCAACTCATATCGAAGACTGGTTAGTGGTTATGAAGCCCCAGTTTCAATTTGTTTTTCACAAGCTAATCGTTCTGCTGTAATCAGAATACCAGGATATGCAACTAGTCCAAAAGATAGAAGATTTGAATTCAGGCCTGGAGATGCCTCAGGGAATTCATATTTAACTTATGCAGCACTCTTAATGGCTGGACTGGATGGAATTGAAAACCAAATCGACCCAATGGAGTTAGGCTATGGGCCAATTGATAAAAACATATATGAATTATCAGAAGAAGAACAAGATAAACTAGGATTTTTACCTAAAGATTTAGAAGAAGCAGTAGATGCTCTAGAAAAAGATCATGAATTTTTGCTTAAAGGAAATGTGTTCTCCAAAAATTTAATTAACACCTGGCTTGAAAGCAAAAAAGAAGAATGTAAGGCAATTTATAATAGGCCGACTCCAGATGAATACAAATTATATTTTGATGTTTAAAGTCAAAAAAAAGGTTCCGAGTATTTTTTAATCGGAACCTTTTTTTATTGCTTATTTAAAATTTATTATATTTTAAATTTTAATTTATTTAACATAATCTAATACATAAATCTTTTGTTTATCAGGTAATTCACTGATCTTTACTTCTGGTCCATCAATCCGAACAATACTTTCCTCAGCAAAATATTTTAAAAACTTCTCTACTCCTTTTATTGGAAGATCTAAAATATCTGTTTTAAAATGCATTGGAATTACTACTTTTGGATCAAGCTTTTTGACTACTTCAAAAGCTTGACCAGCATCGATAGTAAAATGACCACCTACTGGTAATAGTAAAATATCAGTATCTTTAAGTTTCTCTACTTGACTGCTGTCTAAAGGGTGTCCTATATCACCCATGTGGCTGACTTTCATCCCATCAAGATGCATCATAAAGATAATATTTTCTCCCCGTTCAGCTCCTTCGGAATCATCATGGTAAGTTGATATCCCAGTAATATCCACCTTTTTATCTTTAAAACCACTAACATTATTAACAATATAAGGTTGGCCTGGAATCGTATCAACAGCATTATGGTCAAAATGGTCATGACTTACTGTTACATAATCTGCCTTGTCATTAATTTTTTTATAGGGCAGATCTTCATTGTATGGATCTGTTACTATTTTTGTTCCATCACTTTTTGTAATTAGAAAAGAAGCTTGTCCCCACCATTTAAACTTCATTTTATCAGCCTCCTTCACTTTCATTTTATAACAAATATTTACTTGTTAAAAGTGTTTTTTTAACTATTCAATTCAATTAATGATTTTATATTTTGGGTATATATTATAAAATATTTAATAAGGTAATAGGATTTGATTTAACCTGATTATAATTATAAAAGATACGGTACTTACCAGAGATAATTTTAAGTGTCTGTTAAAATTAATCTGATAGTTTTTATTTACGCGGTAACAGTTAAACAATAAGATGCCAACAATCAAAATTGGTATTATATAGAGATTAATCTCTAATAACTGGCCGATCCTAGCTTCATCTTGTAATAGAAAGCGCTGGGGATAAAAAATTGACAATAGATAGGGAATTAAGCGGTACAAAAATGGAGTTAAGACAAGATAATATAGTCTTTGATAATTAAGCTTATTTATTAAATAAATTGCGAAAAATGATTGGATTAATGTAAAGAAAATGCCCGCAAAAATAACCAAAAAGTAATCAATATCATTAGAATATGTCCCTATTAAGGGACTAGTACCATTGAAATCAAAACCCATATTATAACCAAGAATAGTACCCATCAAAAAATGTCCAAATTCATGGATTATAATCGTTAAAAAGGAAGCGATAAATAGAAATATGTAAATCCTATATTTTTTTATTAAATGCATTAGCATCACCTTGCTTATTGGAATTTAAAAAGAAAAAGTCTACCACTATACTCGAGGGTACACTTTTATTTATCAAGTTTTAGAAATTAATATCACTTATTCGAAATCATAAAGACCTATCTTTATTCCATCTGGATCTGTAATATCTACAAAGCGTCCATTCTCGATTGGAACAGGCCCTTCGATGATATCTATTCCTTTTTTATTTAAAAATTTAATAGTTTTATCTAAATCATCAACTGCAAAACCCATCTTGATGTTTAATTTTCCAGCCTTATCTTCTATCTTTTGCTCCTTATAATCTAATAGTTCTACAGTATGTCCTTTCTCATCTTCTAAAAAGATGATTTCCATACCTTCTTGAGGTTTTATCCTTCTGGCTAGTTCTAAACCAATAACATTTTTATAGAATTCAAAAGATTTTTCAAGATCAGAAACTTCGATAGTATTAAATAGAAACTCCATATTCTAGTTTAATAGGTAATCCTATTAAACCTACACCTCCCTCCCTTTATCTGTTTTCAATACCTAGTCTACCTGCAACCCTTGGAATGATAATTGCCAGACTAAAGGCTACAAATAATGCTTCTAAGAGAAAAACTGTGAATAAACCAAACTGGGTACCCCCACTTATTGCCAAAAGTGCTTTTCTTATAGCTGTTCCCAGAAATAAGTCTGTAATATTAATTATAATAATAAAACCGATAAAGTTTACTATTGTGAGTATAGTGGTATTTAAAAGAAAACCCTTCTTTCTCTCAAATAGTTTATATAATACCCAACCTAGAATAGCGTAAAATAGAACAAAAAAGATTTGTTGGAAGAAATACAAGAATGTTAAAATCATAACTGCTGTAACAAGAGCAATATATTCTTTCCATTTGAATTTGGAAATATTAATATAAAATACAAGTGGAACAAATATACTGTTTAATATATTAGTTACACCTTTAAATATCATAAAAAATACAAAGATTAATGCTAAACTTAAAGCCGCTAGTGTTAAATTTTTAATTCGCATTGTAAGTACCCTTCCTGTATACAAATTACCTATCATTTTTTAATTTCTAGATAAAAATATTGATCTTCTTGCTTTTGCTCAATTATTTCTAGTTCATTTTGGAGTGCTAAATCAATAACTCTATCAATATCTTGGTCGTTATCTTCCCAAAGTATACCATAGCCGGTCTCAATGGATATATTCTTAAACTTAACGTTTAGCCTTGTTGCAAAAATATCTTTGTCTTCTTTTTTCTTTTCAGGAATTATCAAACCCCAAATTAAGAATTTGCCCCCTGGTTTTAAAACTCTTTTTACTTCTTTAAACACCTTTTTTAAATCCTTATTATTAATATACATAAAAGTGAAAAATGAAGTTACTGTATCAAATTGCTCATCTAAAAATTTTAATTGGCGTGCATCCATTATAAGTTTCAAGGAGTCGTTTTTAGGAGCTTCGTTTAACTCATTTTTACTTATATCAATGGCAACTACTTTATCTCCATAAACTTGAGAAATAATCCCTTCTCCTCCACCACCAATATCAAGTATTCTTTTTGCATTTTCTTTTTCTTGGATTTCAATTATTTGTTCTTCGGTAAAATGTATTTTTGCTTTACTGATCTCATTCATTTTAATGTCCCCTCTCTGCTAAATACTATACTATCTCATATTTAGAATCATTAGCTACTTCTTTCATTTTTTTCTCTGTTAAAGAAACAATGATCACAGAAATTATTATTAATATACTGCCTACAAAATGATACCAAGCTAAATATTCATTAAAAATTATTATCCCCACAACTAAGCTTGTTATTGGTTCAAAAGTACTTAATATTGAAGAAGCAGTTGCTGTAATATATTTCAACCCAGTCTGGAAAGCTACCATTCCAAAAAGGTTACAAACCAAGGCTACCATTATTGTACTTAATAAACCTTTGTAATTATAACTCATACTCAAATTGCCAGTTGCAAATGAGATAGTAAATAATATATAGGTATTAAAGAGAGAAAGATAAAATGTAATAACAAAACCACTGAGATTTTTTATATTACTATTTGAAACTGTTAATATGTAATAAGCATACAAAACTCCTGAGATCAAAGCAAGCCAAAAACCTATCAAACTAATCGTTGACATGGAGTTGAATCCAATTAGAAAATAAATACCAGAAATTGATAATATTAATGCTAAAACTTTTTTTGTACCAATTTTTTCTTTATAAAAAAATACGGAAGCCAGCATGACAACAATAGGATATATGAAATGCAAAGTCATAGCTAAACCAGAAGACATATATAGTAAGGAAGTATTTAATGTCAACATCATCAGTGAATAACCAAATAAACTAACTTTAAACAAGGTAAAATATTGAGCTTTAGTCGCCTTATAATCAATTTTATATAATTTAATAAAGATGAAAAGAGCAACAGCTGCAAATAAGGAGCGATATAAGCTAAAACTATAAGGATTAAAACCATTTGCATAAGCAGTTTTGGCAAAAAACGGTAGGAATCCAAAGCTCATGGTTGCAAATATTGTTAAGATAATTCCTTTTGTTTTATTCATTGGTTATCATCACCTGGTTTTTATAGATAAGTTTCTAATATATTTTTCTTTAAATTGAAGTTTCAATTCTTTGTATTAATTTAACATCATTATTTTCACACTGAAATAAAAATATATCCGGCATTTTTAGTTTTTTCCAGTAATCATAATCATATTTTTTATCAAAATAGTTTAAAATAACTCCCAGCCAGGTTCCATGTCCCCCTGCAATAATATTGATATCTTCATCCTGATGGTTATCAATAATTTTATTTAAAGCCTTTAACCCTCTCTTTTGTAATTCTTTTAGAGATTCTCCACCAGGTAAAGAGTAATTAAAATCTTTCCATTGAGAAGTTGAAAATGTTTGAAAGTCATCTATATAATTATCTGCTACTTTTCTTTCTCTTAAATTATCTATTATCTCTATATCTAATTCTTTCTGTTCTGCAATTCCCTTTACGGTATTTAAGGCTCTTAAATAAGGACTGGAATATATTTTTTCAATTTTTATGTTTTTAAACTTATCAATTAATCGTTTGGCATCTGCTATTCCTTTTTCAGATAAAGGTCGGTTAAAGTCTTCATCCTCTGGTCTATAAATAGTTTCTGCATGTCTTATGAAATATAAGTTCAAATTTATCACCTTTTCCTATAAAATTTTGTATTATTATATCAAATTACTTATACTTTTGCCTACTTATCTAATATATTTATTCTCTAATTTTATTTATATACCTTTTAAAAATTCTCAATAGTTCTATTAGTTTCTAGGAAAGTAAAATAATAGAGAGATTATTTAAAAGAGAGTTAAAATTCTTTTAAATAACCTCTCAATATAACTTGTTTAAATTTAAAACAATTAATCTATAGAATTCAATTCTTTAGAACGCAGAGCTGCCTCTTTTACTGCATCTATTAAGATACCTCGTACTCCATGTTTTTCAAGTACTTCTATACCTCGAATAGAGGTACCTCCGGGAGAAGTTACCATATCCTTTAATACCCCAGGATGGTTTTCTGTTTCCAGGACCATTTTTGCAGAGCCAAGCATTGTTTGTGCGGTTAATTTAAGGGCCAATTCTCTAGAGATACCTGTTAAAACCCCTCCATCAGCTAAAGCTTCAATCATAATATAGATGAAAGCTGGTCCACTTCCACTTAACCCAGTTATAGCGTCCATTAAATTTTCTTCTACTTCAACTACTTCTCCTACTCCTGCAAATATCTTGTTAACTAATTTCACATCCTCTTCAGTCGCATTCCGACCGGGGGCAATTGCAGAAATTCCTGATTTAACTAAAACCGGTGTATTAGGCATTACTCTAATTGTTCTAACATCAAGAGGTAATTTTTCTTTTAAATGTGAATTGCTTATTCCTGCAGCTATAGATATAACAAGCTTTCCCTTGACTGCTTCACTAATCTCTTCCAGTACATTATCGATGACCTGAGGTTTTACAGCCAGTAATACAGCATCAGCTTCTTTAACACCTTTCACATTATTACTAGTGGTTTTTATACCACCGTGTTCCTCATTATTCTTAGTATCTTCTGCTTTAGGATCACAACCAATTAAATGATCTGAATCATAAAGTCCTGAATTTAATATTCCCTGAACTAAGGCTGTCCCAATTTTACCTAAACCTATAATACATAATTTCATTTTTATCAGCTACTCCCTTCTCTGTCCTTGTCCATATATAACATACTTGGTAGAAGTCAGTTCATTTAATCCCATTGGACCTCTGGCATGCATTTTTTGAGTGCTTATCCCAATTTCTGCACCCAGTCCAAACTGGTTACCATCGGTAAAACGGGTTGACGCATTTACATAAACTGCTGCAGCATCTACTTGGCTTAAAAACTTCTGGCTGTTGGTATAATTTTCTGTGATGATTGCTTCAGAATGTTTTGTACCGTATTTATTTATATGATTAATTACCTCCTCTAAATTATTAACTACTTTAAGTGAAATAATATAATCTAAGTATTCTTGGCTCCAGTCACTCTCTTCAGCTTCTTTGATACTGTTTTCAATCTTAACTGCAGTTTTATCTCCTCTGATTTCTACATGGTGTTTGGATAATACTTTTGCAACTTTTGGTATGAAATCCTCTGCAATATTTTCGTGAACAAGCAGGCTCTCCGCTGCATTACAGACCGCAGGTCTACTTGTTTTGGCATTTTCAATAATCTTTGCTGCCATTTCAAGATCAGCACTCTCATCTACAAAAACATGACAGTTTCCAACTCCAGTCTGAATCACTGGTATTTTAGACTCATTTAATACCCGGTTGATAAGTTCAGCTCCACCCCTTGGTATTAAAAGATCTAAATAATCATTTAAAGAAAGTAATTCTTTAACTGCTTCTCGATCAGTGGTTTGTATTAACTGAACTGCACCATTCGGTAAACCAACCTTTTGAATATTTCCAGAAATAATCTCTGCTAACTTTTTATTGGAATTAATTGCACTGGATCCTCCGCGTAAAATGACACTATTACCAGACTTTAAACAAAGTGCTGCTGCATCAACAGTTACATTAGGACGGGCTTCATAAATAATACCTATCACACCTAGAGGTACCCTCATTTTGCCTATTTGCAAACCATTGGGTCTTCTCTTCATTTCTAAAATATCACCTATAGGATCAGTAAGTTTTGCTACTTCTTTTAATCCATCTGCTATGCCTTTTATCCTGTTTTCATCTAGTGACAATCTGTCCAAAAAAGCTTTAGATAAGTTCTCACTTTTGGCTTTCTCCATATCTTTTTTATTAGCTGCTAAGATCTCATCTGTTTTCTCTAATAGTCCGTCTGCAACTTTATAAAGGGCTTTATTCTTTTTTTCTGTAGAAATATTAGCCATCTGTCTGGAAGC
>JAIPEX010000060.1 GCA_021736945.1 Halanaerobiales bacterium
TTTCTCTCATCTATAATTTCATCGGCTTTGCCGTTATATTTTTGATCTGGTGTTACAAACTCTATACCCTGATGCAGTCTCTCAGAATTGTAATGTTCAATAAATTTCTCTATATCATCTCTGGCTTCATAAAAGCTCTGATAAGTTTCTTTTCTATAGACATTCTCATACTTGATTGTCTTGTGGAAAACTTCAATTTTTCCGTTTGTTTCTGGATGCCTTACAGCTGTTCTGATGTGCTTGATCTCCCATTCTTCAAGGAATTCAGTAAAAGATTTAGACACAAGCTGAGTGCCGTTATCACTTACAAGAGCTGGCCTGCTGACTGGATCTGCTTCAAATACACCAGCTTTAAACATAGCTCGGCTAAGGACCCGCTGCATATCATCAGCAGTCATAGTTTGAGATAGTTCTCCATGGATAATCTTACGGGAGTAGCCGTCAAGAACACAGATTAAATAGGCATGAGTATTTTTTACAGGAATATAGCTAATATCGGTATGCCACATTTTATTGGGTTGATCAACTTTAATTTTTCCATCTGCATTTTGCTTTTTATGATATTCATGTTCAGGAATAAGCCCTGCATCTTTAAGTACTCGATATGTACTGGATGCTGACACATAGACAATATCATCATCCATCATCTTTTTAGCAAGCTTTCTATGACGGAGATCAGGGTGTTTAAGGGCATAATTTATTATTGCCTGCTTTTCTTCCTCTAAAAGGCTGTGAGGGCATGAGGCAGGGGTAGACTTATGGTTTTTAAGCCCTTCCATACCCTCGGCTTTATAGCGTTTTCTCCAGTCATAGTAACGCCAGGAATTAAGCTTTAATATTTCACAGGTGGTTTTAACAGGCAGAGTTGATTCTTCAACAATATCCATCAATTGTCTTTTTTCATCTGCTGCAAGCCAGTCATTTTTGATTTCACCATGCAGTCCTATTTGTCGTTTTTTTTTAGAATCTGAAGCTCACAGGTTTGTTCTACCAGAGTCTGTTTTAGTCGATTAACTTCATCCTTAAGATTCTCTTTTTCAGGATCTTTTTTCTTTTTGTTTCTAAATACTTTAGTTGCAGAACCAATAAGTCTTTTTTTCCACTGATAAAACTGACTCTCATAAATACCATGTTTACGGCAGGTCTCAGAGATATTATCATTTTGAAGACCTTCAAGAACAATTTCCATCTTTTCTGCAGGTGAGCGTTTAGTATTTTTACTCATAATTATCTCCCTTTCTGGTTATTATTTTGAAGGAAGAAAACGATCATGTCAAATTAGCTGGCATAATTTAAATTACTACAAAAAACTTTTGGAAATCTCTTTGACGGGCTTAGAAACATTATACTATTATTTATTTCAGAACTACTTATTGAAGAAAAATTACCATAGGGAATTATATAGGCAACTATTAATATACCTGCCAATATTTTACCGACTTTTGTAAATTTATCTGATCTTATAACGAGAATAGGACCAATGATTGGTATGAATATAGCAGCTAGTATCAAAAGTATCTTTTTGAAATCATATTTTTTTTTACTATTAATATTACTATTTATATCTTTCCTATTAAAGCTACTCACTTCTTTTTCAGAATCAATATTAGATTTATAATCTTTATTTTTAGAGCCAAAATATGATTTTATTATATCAAATAAAGATTGAGAAGATTTTTCTTTAGAATTATTCTTATCATCTTTTAATATATTTTCAAAATATTCTTTGCTTGAATTAGTGTTTTTTGTTTTTTCTTCTTTATCAATTTTTTGTTTTTTTAATCGATGATCATTTACAGAATCTTTTTTAAGCAATTCACTTTTTAACTTTTCGAATTCTTCTTCAGTAATTGCTCCTTTTTCTTTTAGATTATATAGTTTTTCTATCTTCTTTAATATGTCATCATTAGATTTCATAGTTGTGCCTTCCTTCTATGTTATTATTAATTTTTCAATACTCAATTTTTCAAAATTAATCATATTTATTCTCCATTCAAACTTCGATAAAGATCAATAATGATTAACTCCATCAGCTGCTCCTTGAAGTCCTTATCATTAAGAATCTTACCATAAAATTCAGTATTTTCATTATATGATTCAACAACTGTATCGGTGAATTTCTTCTTAACAGCAATCTTGAAATCTTCCAGGCTATTAGCCTGAGCTCTTTTCTTTAAGTCATCATCATTCTTCAGCTTATTTGTCATCTGCTCAGTAGCAACTTTAGCAGACTCTGAAAAGTCAGTCTGAAACTTTTCATTTAATCTCTCAATAATAACACTTAAATATTCTTTTTCTTCCTCGTGATAGCTACCACTGCCAAGAGATGGTCCAGTGAGTTCCTCTTCACCAATTAAGCCGATTCTCTGCTGACCTTTATTTTCAAGCTGATAATACTCAAGCACAACTTTATCAGAAATATCTACATTACCTGGGGTTTCAATATCAATTCTTTTAAGCAGGAATCTTAAATAGATATTCATCTTGTGCAGATCAGCATCTTTAATAGGATGGACCTGCAGCACTAAATTATAGAGGTTGATAAATCGCTTCATCTTAGATCTAAATTCTAATTTATCTTCCTTAGATAAATTTCTAATTCTATCTGCACTGTGTGAAAGAGCGTTATCACCAGCTGCTATTATCTCTTCTGTAGATTCATTCTCATAATAGCATTGAGCAAAATCATCAATATCATCTTTATTAATCAACATTGAATCCATTATCTCATCATAAAGAGTGTACATTTCATTGGGATTTATATTATCTGAATCCAGTCTTGTTACATCATAATAAGGTTCAAAAGCATTCTTAATATCATCAGCTTCATTAACAAAATCAAGGACAAAAGTGTCTTCTTTAATCCCTTTGTATGTCCTGTTTAAACGGGATAAAGTCTGGACAGCATTAACTCCTCTCAACCGCTTATCAACAAACATGGTGTGCAATTTTGGCTGGTCAAAGCCAGTCTGATATTTATTAGCAACTAAAAGAATCTGATATTCATCTTTAGCAAATTCTTTAGCTGTTTCTGATTCAGGTATACCGTCATTCATCTTAGGCTCGGTATATTCAAAGCCATCATCTTTAACTGTTCCTGAGAAAGCCACCAGACTTTTTAGATTTTTGTAGCCTTTGTCTCTAATGTATTTATCAAAAGCCTTCTTATATCTCACTGCATGCAGACGAGAAGAGGTAACCAGCATTGCTTTAGCTTCTCCACCAATTTTGTGCATTGTCTTATCACGGAAATGTTCAATCATTATTTCAGTTTTCTGTGATATGTTGTGAGGATGAAGGCTTACAAATCTAGCAATCTCTTTTGAGGTTCTGGATTTCTCAAATTCAGGATCATCTTTAATCTTTTTATTAACCCGATAATAAGTTTTGTAGGTCATATAGTTTTCTAAAACATCTAAAATAAAGCCTTCTTCTATTGCCTGCCGCATTGAATAGACATGAAACGGCTCCCTTTTACCTGCTTGATTAGTAGAACCAAAGAGTTCTAGCGTCGAAGATTTAGGAGTAGCGGTAAAACCAAAGAAACTGAGTGAATCTAGACTCTGAACTCGCATTAATTCTTTATTGATCTTATCCTCAACATCATCAGAATTCATTTCTGCCTGTCTATCTAATTCAGCTGCCTCTTCTAAGGATAGTGATTCTTTTAAAGCTAAGATATTTTTACCACTGGTAGAAGAGTGGGCCTCATCAATCACAATTGCAAAGTTTTTGTCTTTAGTATCTGATACCTTATCTAATATAAAGGGAAACTTCTGGATTGTACTGATAATAATATTGGTGCCTGAATTTAATTCATCGGCTAATTGATGTGAATCTTTTTTGATGGGAGCTACTACACCCAGCTTATGATCTATCTGATAAATAGTCTCTTGCAGCTGCTGGTCTAAAGAAACTCTGTCGGTAACAACTATCACACTGCTAAAGATAGGGTTGTTCTCTCTGTCATGTAAACTGGACAATCTATGAGCTAGCCACGTGATTGAATATGTTTTACCTGAACCCGCACTATGCTGAATCAAATATTTATGACCAGCTTTCTTTGCTTTAACATCATTCAATATTTTAGATACAACATCTAACTGATGGTAACGAGGGAATATTAACTTTTCATCTTTATGTAGATCTCCCTGCTCATCAATATCTTCTTCAAGATCAATAAAGACAAATTTCTGCAGAATCTCTAAGAGCTGATCTTTTTTGAAAATATCCTCCCAGAGATAATGTGTTTTTAGTTTACCTTCAACTTCAGGGTTACCTGCTCTTTTAGATTTACCTCTGCCTTTACCTTTGTTGAAAGGAAGAAAGAAAGTATCTTTTCCATTAAGTTCAGTTGTCATATAGACTTCATCTTTATCAACAGCAAAGTTTACTATCGCTCGCTGCTTAAATCTAAATAATTTTTCATTAGGTGATCTATCATTTTTATATTGATAGATAGCATCTTTATAGCCCTGACTTGTGTCCTGATTTTTTAGCTCCATTGTAATGATGGGTAAACCATTTAGGAAAAGAACAATATCAAGTCGCTTGTCATTCTGATAATTTAGTTCATCAATCACGGAGAAGATATTCTGATTGTATAGTTTATTTAATTTTTCATTGAAATCTGTCGGGGGCTTAAAATATGCCAAGTCCAATTTCTTACCATAATCCTTAATACCATGCTTTATTACATCAATCATGCTTCTCCTGGCTAATTCTTCATTTAATCTCTTAACAATTTTCTGCTTATACTCAGGTCCATAAATATTTTTTAATTCCTGCATGGTTTTTTCCTGAGTGGTTTCCAGAAATTTAAATAACATTTCTGTATCTAAAGCATGATATTTATCATAGTTCTCATTACAACTCTCTTGATAATTATTTATATTAATTAGATGTTTTTTAATTAAAAGCTGAAATTCTCTCTCTGTCAGCTGTGCTGGTGTTCTTGTGCTCAGCAAGTTCTTCTCCCCCTTCTAATTCGTATTCTCTTAAATCTATCTTACCTGTAACAGCCTCAAAGATAAGAGACTTTTTGTATTCTTTGTATTTTTCTATTGATTGTTTGGTTTTCTGGATAATTTTCTCTATTTGTTCAGTTTTTAAATTTATTTTTTCAACTAGACTTTGCTGGACTTCTAAAGGAAATCGAATAATAAATAAATTAGTATATCTTGTCGGATTTAGATTAGCTTGATTTATACTTGGAATGGCATAACTTTTAGCATAATCTAAAAATTTATAGTTATTCAACATATAATTTATAAACTCATTATTATTATTTTCATTTGGAACTAACCTTACTAAATAAGAAGCAAAAGTAACCTTATCCCTTTTACTTCCTCGAAATATACCCACTTTTGCAATCTGTTCCATACTATTAGTCCTATTAAATAAAAGATCCTTATTTTTTAATAAATAATTTTGATCAATATTATCAAGAGAGCCTTGTTCAGGTATGTTGATTTTACCATCTGATATATTTCCCATAGTTAGAATTTTATATTCTCCATTACCACTACTGCTTTCTGATAATCCATATTCTATTTTATCTAATATATATTTTAATCGTATTGGTTCACAATACTCAGGTATCTCATCAATCCATTCAACTCCACTATCTTTCATTTCTAGCTCATCAACTAATTCTCCGTCCTCATTAAGATATTTATTTCCTAATTTACCTTTAGTTACAGCTTCAGTTATAACTGATTTTTTATATTTTTCTAGGTTGTCTATAAGCTTTTCTTTTTTATTTATTATCTTATCTATTTCAGTTGTTTTTTTGTCTAAAAATGATGCAATCTTTTGTTGTTCTTCTAATGGGAAGTAAATCAAGTCAACCTCTTTTAAATCGGATGCAGATATTTCGGTAAAAGTAGTCCCATTACCATAATAATTTAAGATGTTTTTAATAGCCTTTATGAAAAAATAATAAAACCGAATATCCAATTTATCCTCTTTAACTAATGCTTTACACCCTTGATTAATTGTTAGTTCTTTTTTATTAATTGACACATAACCAATAGGAGCTCTACTGGAAATAATTAAGTTGTTTTTAGAAATTAATGAAGTAGAGCAACTATTTAATCCTTTAATAGTGAGTGTTCTATTACTATCATTAATATATTTCTTATTATCATCTAAATCTGCTGGAGTTATCCAATTAATATCTCCATCCCAATAATTTTTATTTGAAGTATCAGGTGTGCTTCCATTAATAACATTAAAAGAATATTTAACTTTTTTAATGGAAGCTATGTTAGGTATCTCACCAATCCAATCAACTCCACTATCCTTATACTCATCATATCTTTTATATTCTCTCACCATAACCACTATCCTAAAACTTTCTGCATAATCTTATTGATTTCTGCTTCCAGTTCTTCTATATCTTCCTTGATTTCATGAGAAGGTTCTAGTTCTTCAAATTCATAAAAATATCTGGTAAATGGTATTTCATAGCCAACTCTAGTATAAGAATAATCCACCCATGCTTCTGGTACATGTGGTTTAACTTCATTTTCGAAATAAGCTGTGATGTTATCTTTTTCTTGCTCCACAAAATTAGAGTAATCCTGTTTGTATTTTTCTACTTTATGGCTGAAAGGAATTCTCTCATAATCACGAAGATCAGTATCTGATTCTATCTTTCCTCGCTTTTTACAGTAGTCAGCAGTTTCATCTCTTTTGGCAAGACCATTTCTGACAGCTTTCATTAAGGAACGCTTTAAATCTAAATCTCCTAAAATATCTTTAAGCACTTCTTTAAATTCTTCTCTGTTTTTCCAGACTTTCTCCCTATCTGTATTTTCTCTCAATCTATTTAAAATCTTCTCCTGCAGCTTCTTGCCTTCTTCCAGCTTTTCTAATTTCTTTTTATCCTTAGACCTAAATTCAGGAGCTTCAGATAATTTCTTCAGCTTTTTATATTTTTCGTCATCAAACAATTTAGAGAAAGTGTTTTCAGAATAAATATTCTCAATTCTATCTTCAGTAATTTTAAAGTTTAATTTAAGTGGTCTTTCAATTCTAACTTTTAGATAACCAAATTCCTCTTTGTCAAATATTTTGGAGTATTCATTTTCCTGGAAAGCACCATATATTTCAGTTATTCTATTTATCTGCTTCTTAGAAATTTTATTCCGCTTAGCACCCAGCGATTTTCTCATTTTCTTATAGAAGCTTGTTGCATCAACCAGCTGAATTTTATCTTTTCTGATCGGACCTTTTTCTAAATCATCATTTTTCCTATTAGATAAGACCCAGATATAAGTAGCTATCCCTGTGTTGTAAAATAATTCTTCTGGCAGGGCAATAATACCCTCTAATAAATCATTCTCTATTATCCAGCGTCTGATCTCACTCTCACCACTATTGGCATCACCAGTAAACAGAGGAGATCCATTAAAGATAATGGCCATTCTACTTCCTTTCTTATCAGTTTTCATTTTAGAAAGCATGTGCTGCAGGAAGAGGAGAGACCCATCAGAGGTTCTTGGTGTACCAGCACCAAATCTACCATCAAAACCCTGACTCTTGTGTTCTTTTTTTACTTCCTTGCTCTCTTTCCTCCAGCTGACACCGAAGGGAGGATTCATTAAACCATATCTAACCCGTAAACCCTTATGTAAGTCATTAGTCAAAGAGTTACCTAAAACAATATTATCAGCATTTTCTCCCTCACCCTTAATCAACATATCTGCTTTACAGATAGCATAGGACTGATCATTAATTTCTTGACCATATAAGGCAACCTCAGCATTAGGATTCATCTCATGAATGTAGTTCTCAGCTACTGAAAGCATGCCACCAGTACCGCAAGCAAAGTCTCCAATGGTAGAAATATTCCCTGGATTTGTCAACTCATCTTCTTCACCATTAAAAATAATATTGACCATTAATTCGATTACTTCTCGGGGTGTATAGTGATCACCAGCTTCAGCATTTTCAGAAAATCTCCTGATTAATTCTTCGAATATGTAACCCATTTCCTGATTGGATACTTTCTCAGGATGTAAATCTAATTTATTAAATTCTTTAACTACCAGAAAAAGAAGATTATTTGAGTTAAGTTTAGTTATCTCTTTATCAAAGTCAAAGTTCTCCATAATCTCTCTAATGTTGGCACTAAAACCTCTGATATATGCTCTTAAGTTTTCTGCAATATTATCTGGATCATCAAGCAGTTTTTCAAAGTCATATTTGCTTTTGTTGTGGAACTTAAATCCTGCTGCAGCATTCAACAGTTCAGGAATATCTACTTCCTTTGCTTTCTCTAAAACTTTAGGTTTAGTTGGTTCTAAAATGCAGTCGAAGCGTCTTAAAACTGAAAGAGGTAGTATTATGTCTCCATATTTTTCTGGCTTATATGGACCTCTTAATAAATTTGCTATGTTCCAAATAAAATTTACTTTTTCTCCAAAGTTGTTCATTATATGTAATTCCTCCTGTTTTAATGACTCTCTTAATATATATTCCATAAAATCACATCATTAATCTTAGCCAGTTATTTTGCTGATTTAGCGAAACAATAAGTTATTATAAAATATTACTAAAAATAAAACAAACAATTTTTTCTTTAAAAACCTGATGAACTATTGTCAGATTTAAACCATTAATAGCTTTAAATATTTTTCTATCTGCTATTTTAATCTTTAGATATTACATAGAACGCTAACTAATTGAAACTTTTTCTACTTCCCAGAGGTCTTCATCAATTTCACTTAAATATTCATTATATC
The DNA here is from genome assembly GCA_021736945.1 of Halanaerobiales bacterium. Classification (GTDB taxonomy): domain Bacteria; phylum Bacillota; class Halanaerobiia; order Halanaerobiales; family M55B127; genus M55B127. The sequence goes on from JAIPEX010000060.1 coordinate 8,751, forward strand.
TTTTCTCATGTACTGCAAAGGCTAATAAATATACCGGTCTACTAAAACCCACATAAACCACCCTAGAATATTTTTTCAAGTTTTTAATATAACGTTTATATTTAGTAACCTTTTTTTCCTTTGTCTTAGTGCCTCTTTGGCCTGCTAACTCATCTATTTTATCTTTTAATTCAGTAATTTCCATTTCGATTCTTTTTATTTCCTCAGTCAGAGAATCACCCAATATCATATTTTTAATAAAATCAATTTCATATTTTCTGTTATAAAATGATTCTAAATAAAGTGTTGCAGTATGAGTTTCTCCTTTTACAGAGTGAACCGAATTTAGCTCAACTTTTTTATTGTTAAGTTTGCATAAATCACAATTAAGTTGATTTTTTGACTCGGAATAGTCTTCTTTCTTTATTTCTATTTTTTTATTAATAAACTCAGATGCTTTACTAATTTCTTTATCAAATATCAAAAGAAATTCTTTAATATAATCTTTTACATCAGAAATGACATCTGGTATCTCCTTATTAATAACTCTAGTACTCCATTTATATAATTTTAGTTTTAACTTCTCATATTCTCTTGTTTTATGATTTTTCAAATACCAAAATAAACTTCTTTTGGTATAAAATCTATTATTATCTTCATTTTTAATTTCTTCTAGTCTAAGTACTTTTAAGATTGTATTTAATAAATTATTATATATTTCTTTATAATTATCATTAGAGTTAAACAAATAACTTTCAAGTGATCTATAATTAATTTTATTTTTACTTTTTTCTTTATTAAACTCAGGACAATAATCTGGTAAGGAAATTTTATTACCTTCTTTTTCTTTAGTAACCCAGGAGACTGCTTTGAGAGGATATTGCAAGTCAACCGGTATCTGACCTTTTTCCTGAAATCTTTTAATAATTTCAATAAATTTTTGAATTACCTTACACTGGCAATTTTTATCATTATAAACTAATAAATACGGTTTTATTTTAACTTGATCATCATTAATACTTTTAATATCTACATCATCAAAAGCAAAGTTTTTTAAGACATCAGCAATCTTTTTGGAAAAACGATAACTTGTTGTAATCTCCAATTCATTTTCTCTGGCCTGCCATATTTTATTTAATCTGAAGTTATTTCCACCATTATAAATTGCCTGATTTCTATCTCCAATCCGTTGATATTTTGATTCACTATTTCCAGTGCTATAAAATATCCCTTCTAAAATTTTATACTGATGGAGAGCCATATCTTGCATTTCATCAACAAAAACATAAGCAAATCTCTTTTGCAATAGTTTTTTTATTTTTGGATATTCCAGCATATATCTATTTGCTAAATAATATGCATCATCAAAACATAAAATACCACTTTTCATTATTTTAAGCTTTAATTTCTTCAACCATTTTTTAATTTGATTTTTTTCTGTAAGTGACCAATCATTCTTTTTATTCTTTGGAGTTTTTATTTCTAATTCATTCCCATTAATACTTTCCACTAATTTATTATTTTCATCAAGTCTATATTTAGTCACTACTCCATAATAATTCAAAAAATATTTAGTGTTTTTCTGCTGTTTAGATTTGAATCCTTCTAAATAATAATTATTAAATTTATTAATAAGCTCATTATATAAATCATCATCAATTCTGTTTATTTTACTCTTCAAACGTTGATTATAGTATGGCCTAGCTAAAAACTTATTAACAAAACTCTGAATTGTTCCTACAAAATTAGGATAAGAAAATAATTTTGGACAATAATCTTCTATTTTGTTTTTTATTTCGTCAACAGCTGTATTAGTATGAGAAATCGCCAAAATCCCAGAGCCATCTTCAAAAGGTAGTTTCCTTTCCAGTATTAATAATTTTGCCATCAACGCTGTTGTTTTACCACTCCCAGGAACTGCGTGTAAATCTATAGTATCTAAATTTTTAATAAACTCAATTCTTTCCTCACCATCATCCTTAAATGTCTGGCCTTCAGCTAATAATATTGACTCTGCATATTCAATATCTTTATCGGTTATTTTAATCTCCGCATGCATATTCAATCGCCTCTATCAGATAAGATATAGTGTCACATTTATATGACCTTTTATTATCAAAATCTATTTCGATTTCTTCACCATTAATTTTTCCTGTTTCCATAACCTTTACTAACTCATTTGCAATTTTAGTTTTATCTAAAGAAGAACCACCTTTTATTAACCTATAGGCCAATTCTGTTTCAATATTAGCTATATCTTTAAAAATTTGAGGATGAACATTTTTTAATACTTTAGTCAATATGTTTTTAAAATATTTAGATTTAAATAAACACCATTCAAGAGTCCATTCTGGTGAAATACATGGTTTTACGATAGTCTGTTCTTTATCAATTCCAACTACAGATTTAAATTTATTAATTATATCTTCTTTTTCTGTCTTCTTAACTCTACATTTGTTTTTATAGTCAATCCTTTTTTCTTTCACTTTAGAAACATCCGAATTATTATCTTTATCATAAGCTTTATTTATTTTATATTTGCGAACATCTAAATCGTTAATTACAGCAACTCTAGTTCCCATTGCATCAGGATTATCTTGACGCAAAAATATTCTATAATAATGTTTAAACCCAACATTACCAATATTTATAACTGACACCTCATATTCAGTTAGATCATAACCAATCTTTTTTGCCAGCGCAGGAATAAGTATTTCCTCTGACCAACCTTCAACTAGGATAACTCCTTTTGCAAAAAATAAATTGGATTTTGTTACATCAAGAAATTTTTCTAAAAATATGTAATTTTCTTGATTTAATTCAGTATACTTATCTCCCATTGGAAAAGCATTATCATTTGTACAAATGATTAAATTCTCTAACTTAATTTTCGAGGCTAAATTGGGACTATGTGTTGTCAAAATAAGCTGTATATCTTCGTTATCTTTCAATGTATCTATTACTTTCATCTGAACCTGAGGATGTAAATGTGCCTCAATTTCTTCGATTAAACCCAATTTTAAGCCCGGCCAATTTTCTTTGTTCAAATGTAATAACTCAACTGCCATAAAAAGTCTATTTAAAGTTCCTAGTCCAGGGTTATCAATATCAGTAATCGTCAATTCCAGTGTTTCAAGAACACTACTTAAATTAGCTTCAGAAGTTCTGAACTCACTTTTACTATCTTTATCATAAAAACCTTCAATAAATCGATCAATTACTTTTTTAACTTTATAACCTTCATGATCAGCCTGATCATCTCCATTACTTTTCTTAAAATACTTTGCTATAGTTTTATTAAAATCTTCAAATTCCTGAAACAGAGCATTATCCTCTTCATCTTCAAAGATTTCATGTCCCTTTAAAATTTGAGACAAACGAGAATATTTTTTAGGAATAAGTTCACTTTCAGCATCTCTCAAAGGTTTTAAATATGTCGTTTTAAGATATGACCTTGCTTCAGCAGATAAAGGATATCCTTCTTCATCACTTCCAGCTCTAATATCTGCGGGCAAAATCCTATCATCAGTTTTGGAAACATCATAATTCACTTTTAAATATGGTTTGAGTTTTTCATCTTCCTTTTCTAGACTTAACCATTCGGTAAAAAACTTGGCTTCCTCATCTTTTAAATCTTTAAATTCTAGTTCAATTCTAAACCTATCACTTTTTTTGTAAAAATCATCTTCAGTTACCCTTATCCATTCATAACTGTGAGTCTTTAAAACAATTTTTATTGCATCAATTATTGCTGTTTTACCGGAATCATTTTCACCAATAATAAGGTTTAAATTTCTGTTAAATTCCAGTACAAGATTAGGTTTTTTTATATCAAATTTTTCAGAACCAAACTTCCTAAAGTTCCATAATTTTATTTTTGACAGATACATAGTTAACCATTCCTAAATATAAAAGATTTAATTAAATTAATCTTATCTAAAATTACTAAATATATTATAAATCACTCAAAAACCTCTACCACAACTGATTCAGGCACCCACATATAATCAATACCCTCATCATTAATAGGAAATTCAAAGTAATACCAGTTACCTTCCAAATCAGTCTTATATTGATCACTACCTTCTAATCCCTCTAGCCACTTTTCTTCAGCAATAACTAATTCATCTTCGTGATTGACAGGGCTTTCAGGAAAACCGTCTCTGATAATCTTAAGCTTATATTCACCATCTGGAAAGTTAAATCCACTTTCTTTATATGTTTTCGCAGTATAATAATCACCCACTGTAAAATTCATAATTATAGAAACACCACCCTTAAAATTTATATTTAAATTATTTAATATCCATTAATAATATAATTCTTGAAATAGCTTCTAAATCCTTTTTATTACAATCCCAATATCTATAATTAATTTATTTCTTGATTTATCTTGCAGGAATTCTAATAATCATCTATAATAATATACAGGAAGATTTAAAAAGTTGATCTTAAGTGAGATAAAATCACAAATAAATAATTTTAAGTTAAAAGCTACCTAAATATATTCTTGCCGTCCTTGCCGCCGAGATATAGCCAAAAAATATATAACTATTAAATATAAATTAAAATAAAATAAAAAAAGAATGTACGGGATACCATACATTCCATAAGGTTTTAACACATTTTAATATTTAAGGACACGAGCTAATAAATCGGCTAAACGAATCCCACCTTCGGCACCATTTT
>JAIPEX010000061.1 GCA_021736945.1 Halanaerobiales bacterium
TAACTTTCTTAATCCTGAATCACCCACTTGTGGGTTTAAAAGAAGGTGCAAAAACTTGTTAATAGACTATACTGAGTATGGTTTATTATTTAACAAGCTCCTTCCTAATCTTGTTTTTGATTAGGTGGGAGAAGTTGACCAAGGCTTTTTTCTATATTATATATTTTGTTTCTATTATGGATATTGAAAGGGGCATTAAAATGGCTTTGTTAATCAAAAATGCTAAGGTATATAATCCAGAATTTTTAGGAGTGAAAGATCTATTAATTATTAATGATAAGATAGTAAAAATTGCAGAAAGTATTGATGAGGATAAAGTTATAAGTATTCTCGATTGTGAAATAATTGATTCAAAAGATAAATATGTGGTTCCAGGTTTTATAGACAGTCACCAACATTTCTTAGGTGGTGGGGGAGAAGGAGGTTTTAAAACTCGAACTCCAGAAATTAAACTCACCGATATTGTTAAAGGAGGAGTAACAACAGCCATTGGATGTTTAGGTACTGACAGTGTAACCCGCAATTTAAGATCATTATTAGCTAAGGCGAGAGCTCTTGAAGAAGAAGGAATCACTACCCATATGTATACTGGCTCATATCGAATCCCTGTAAACACCATAAATAAAGGTATAAGGGAAGATATAATTTTGATTGATAAAATTTTGGGAGTTGGTGAAATAGCTATAGAAGATCATAGATCCTCTCAGCCAACTTTTGAAGAATTTAAAAAAGTGATTGCTGAAGCTAGTAATGGCGGCATGCTAGCAGGTAAAGCAGGTGTTGTAAATATTCATATGGGTGGTGGTAAAAACGGATTAGGTTATTTATATAAAATCATTGAAGAAGGAATTTTATCTCCTCAAAAAATGTTACCTACACATGTAAATAGAAGTCAAGAATTGCTTGAACAAGGAAGAGATTATGCGAAAATTGGCGGATTTATTGATCTTACCACAAGTTCTTCAGAAGCTGTTGAAGAAAAAAATCAATGTGCCGCTGATTTGAAATATTTACTTGATGAAAATGTTCCTTATCAAAATATAACTCTTAGTTCTGATGCGCAAGGTAGTTTACCAAGATTTAATGAAAATGGTAAAATGGTAGGAATGAAAATTGGTAAAGTAACTTCCCTATTTGAAACGATTAGAAGTGCTGTTTTAGATTATGATATTAATTTAGAGACAGCTTTAACTTTAATCACAAAAAATCCTGCTGAAATATTCCAACTCAATTCAAAAGGAGTCATAAAAGAAGATCACAAGGCTGATTTAGTTTTAATAGATAGAGATGACTTGAAAATAGATACCGTGATAGCAAATGGGAAAATATTATTTCAAAACAAGAAACCTACTGTGAAAGGCACCTTTGAATAAATATCTTGCTTTAAATAAAATATATAAGTATTGGACTATTCAATTGGCAGCCCAATATTTTGGGTTGTCTTTTTTATTAAATTTGTATTATAATATAATAAATAAACAGAGTAAATTGAGGTGTAAATATGTATAGAGATTTAATTAAGAAGAGAATAAAAAATAGTAGAATTAAACCAATGGGCGTAAAAGGTAAATTTGCGATTTTTGTACCTATAATAGAAATTGAAAATAAACTACATTTGTTATACGAAATAAGAGCAGAAGAGATGGGGACTCAACCTGGAGAAGTGTCATTTCCTGGAGGTAGAATTGAACCCGGAGAAACTGCAAGAGAAGCTGCTGTAAGAGAAACAGAGGAAGAGTTGGGAATTGATGGTTCAAATATAGAATTATTTGGTCAACTTGATTATTTAATTCCTCCATTTAATATAGCACTTTATCCATTTGTAGGGATGCTTAAAATCGCGGGGTTAGAGGAATTGGATATTAATAGAGCTGAAGTTAAGGAAGTATTCACAGTTCCCTTAAATTACTTTTTAGAAAATGAACCTGAAACTCATGTTATTAGTTGTAGGCATGAAATCAATGAAAACTTTCCTTATCACTTAATTAGAAATGGTAAGGATTATGATTGGCGAGATTTTGAATACCCAGTAAATTTTTATAAATATAATGATTATATTATCTGGGGCATGACTGCCCGCTTCACAACAAATTTGATTAATAAAATTAAAAACAAATAATATGGAGGGGGATACAAATTATGGAGAAAAAGCTGTACCGTTCAAGAGAAAACAGAGTTTTAGGTGGAGTATGTGGTGGAGTTGGGGAATATTTTGAAATTGATCCTGTAATAGTAAGGTTAATATTTTTGATATTATTTTTCGTTGGTGGAGTTGGATTTCTAGGTTATATTATTGCTTGGATTATAATACCTGAAAGGCCTCTCGATTACGAAGAAACTGAATTTGAGATTGATGAAGAAGCCATTAAAGAACAAAAAGAAAAAAGAATGAAAATCTTAGGATATGCATTGTTTGGCCTAGGTATCTTTTTCATTCTTGAATTATGGTTCAATATTGATTTTGATTTAGGGGCTGAGTTTTGGTCCATTGGATTAATTATAATTGGGCTTGTCATAATTTTTAAAAATAAAAACAATAATAAATGATATTATTCCGGATAATCTGTAATAAGATTTTGGGTTTCCATTTCATTTAGTACTCTATCTAATGTGAATTTAAGCCAGATAGCAGCTGGTATAATACTGATAACCTCTGAGATAGGGAAAGCATACCATAAATTATTCAAACCATACCATTGTCCTAGTAGATACATTAAGGGAAGTAATATAATAATTTGTCTTAAAAATGAAAAGAAAAGACTTGGCAATCCTTTTCCTAGGGCTTGAAAGGTTGTTGAAATGATAATAGCTGGACCTATGATAGGGAAAGCTATACTAATTTTCTTTAAGGCATTTGAACCAATCCTTATAAGTTCCGGATCATTATTAAATAAAGAAACTAATTGCGCGGGTATTGTTTGAAATAAAATAAACCCGACCATAGTAAATGCAAAGCCCACTAAACCAGCAACCTTAATTGTTTTTAACATTCTTTTAGGATTATTATGACCGTAGTTATATCCTACTATAGGCATGAATCCTTGATTTAAGCCGAATACAGGCATGAAAATAAAGGACTGCAACCTAAAATAAATACCTGCTGCTGCTAGAGCAGTAGTTGTAAATGATGCTAGAATTTTATTCATTCCTGCTAACATGAAACTTGCTAAAAATTGCATAATCATTGCTGGGAAACCAACTCTATAAATTTCTGTAATCACATTCAAATCAAAATCAAAAGTATTTAAATCTAATTTTAATTCATTTTTATCACTAAAAAGCATAAATACTAAAAATACTCCACTGAGTAATCGGGCAATAACTGTTGCTACAGCTGCTCCTTCAATTCCGAGCTGAGGGAAAATCCATATACCAAAAATCAACAAAGGGTCTAAAATGATATTAATAACAGCTCCAATTATCATAACAACCATTGGAGTAAAGGTGTTGCCTTCTCCTCTTAATATGTTGTTTGATATCATGGGAAAGAATAATGCTATTGATCCCATAAAAATAATAGAAATATAACGAGTACCTAAGTTAATTAAGGTGGTATCCTCTGTAAAAATTAATAGTAATTGATCTGAAAAAAAGTAACCTACAGCCGCAATTATTATTCCATAAAAAATTGAAATAAGAATTACATGTTCTGCAGCGTTCGCAGCTTTTTCTCTATTGCCTTCTCCCAATAATCTTGAGATAAGAGAACTTGTACCAATTCCTGTCCCTACAGCAATAGCTATAATAATCATCTGTAAAGGGAAGCTTAATGATAAAGCAGATAAAGAATCAGTACCCAATCGACCAACATAAATACTGTCTACTACACTATATAATGCTTGAATAGCCATTGCTATAACTGATGGGATTGATAATCTAAATAATAAGGGAACAATAGGATCAGTTCCCATTCTTTTTGACTTTGCATTTTCCAAAAAAATCACCTCTAGTATTTTCATCACTTGTATAAATGATATATTATTAGTATTTTAATGTCAATGTATAGACAATAGCCAGAATAATAATAAAATTCTTATAAAGGAGAATTTATTATGTTAGAAAAAACCTCTTTTGATACTTTTTCAAAATTAGATATAAGAGTTGGACGAATTATAGATATTAAAGATTTTCCTAAGGCAAATAAACCTGCTTATAAACTATGGGTTGATTTTGGTGAAGAAATTGGTATTAAAAAATCAAGTGCTCAGATAACGGACTTGTATTCAAAAACAGAACTGAATAATAAAAAAGTTATTGCTATTATCAATTTTGAACCCTTACAAATTGCTGATTTCACCTCTGAAGTTTTAGTTTTAGGAATATATTCAGAAGATGGTGTAGTGTTATTAAGTCCAGATAAAGATGTAAATATAGGTGAAAAGATTGGATAAAACAGAAAGGAGTTTTTGCTTTGTTAGATGATACTGTAATCAACAAGAAAGCTGATAATTTACAAGAAGAATTGATAAGTTGGCGAAGATCAATCCATAAAAATCCCGAACTTGCTTTTAATGAAACAGATACTTCAGGCTTTATAACTACTAAATTAAAGGAATTTGGTATCGAGTATAAAAAAATGAGTGGTACTGGAGTAGTTGGTTTAATAAGAGGTGGTAAAGAAGGTAAAACGCTTGCTATTAGAGCTGATATAGATGGATTAGCAATAACAGAAAAAAATGATGTTGATTATAAATCTCAAAATGAAGGAGTAATGCATGCTTGTGGGCATGATGGACACACTTCTATATTATTGGGAACGGCAAAATTACTTTCAGAAATGAGAAAAAATATAAAAGGTAATATTAAATTGATATTTCAACCAGCTGAAGAAGGCCCTGGTGGAGCTAAACCAATGATAGAAGAAGGAGTTTTAGAAAATCCCAAAGTGGATTATATAATTGGACTTCATATTAATCCTGATATTAAAGCAGGTAAAGTGGGTATAAAAAAGGGGAGAATGTTAGCTGCACCCGATTATTTTGAAATTAAGGTTAAGGGTAAAGGAACACATGGAGCTCGACCAGAAGAGGGGGTTGATCCTATAACTATTGGATCACAAATTGTAATGGGCTTACAACAAATTAAAAGTAGGGAAGTGGATGCTTTAAAACCCTTAGTTATAAGCTGTGGTTCATTTCATTCTGGTAATGCATTTAATGCTATTCCTGAAGAAGCTGTTATTAAAGGAACAGTCCGTTCATTTGATAATGAATTGAGGAAAAAAATTAAAAAGAGGATGCATGAAATAATTGAAAATATAACAAATGCTTATAGAGCTGATTATGATTTTAAATATAATTTTGTATATCCTCCGGGATACAATGATCCCGAACTTACATCTGTGATGGGAGAAGTAATCAAAGAAAAATTAGGAGAGAATAATTTTTATGAGATACCAAAACCTTCAATGGGTGGAGATGACTTTGCCTATTTATCTCAAAAAGTACCGGGTACTTATATGAGATTAGGAACTAAAAACAAAGATAAGGGAATTGTTAATTCTCTTCACTCCCCTTATTTTGACCTTGATGAGGAGATATTAAAACAAGGTGTTAAACTATTTGCACATGGAGCGAATAGGATTCTAAATAAAGGTTATTAAATATATAAAAAGGGGTATTGTGAATACAGATAGTAAAGTTGTTATAAAAACTCCTTCAGCCGCAAATATATGATCCCCATTAAATTTTTCGGCAAATAATACTATCTGTGCACCTGAGGGCATTGCCACTAATAATACACTAATTTGATATATGATGGGTTCTAAATCAAAGAAAGATAGTGCTATTAAGACGATTAAAGGATATATAATTAATTTCATTAATCCAATAAGAATAAGATATTTATTTGTAAAGAGATGTTTAAAATCTACAGCTACTAAAGCACTACCAATTACTAGCATTGATATCGGGAATGTAATATCACCTAACATTTCGAGTGATCCAGTAATAAAACCAGGTGGTTTGTAGCCGGTAAAGAGTAAAATAAATCCTATTATAATTGCTATAACCCCATTATTTAAAATGTTACTATATTCAAATTTACTTTTATCTTCTTTTCTAGTGAAAAGATATACTCCATAAGTCCATACAAAGATATTGTAAAAAATAATTTTTATTACATTTAATATAATACCGTTTTCAGGAAACAAGGTAGTAATTACAGGTATGCCCATATAACCAACATTGCCGAAAATGAGTAAAAATTTAAAGACAGTGTCTTCAGATAAAGAAAAGTTAAATATTCTTCCGATAAGCTCTGTCAATACAATAATTATCAGGTAAATAACTGCGGTTATAATAGTGAAAATTTTAACATAATTTATTAGTTCATTATTGATTTCTACTATCATTGAGGATATAATTAATGCAGGTAATGCAATATCCACCAATAAATTTGATAAGCCTTTATTTAATTTTTCATTGATAAAATTCTTCTTTCTCAAAATAAACCCTAAAAATATTAACATAAACAGGCTTAGAATTTGAGAAACTACTACTCCATATGCCATTCTATCTACCAACTTTCCTAATTTGTTTTCACGTTATTGTATCATATTATAATTAAGGGTGTCAAAGGGGCGATTATCATTAAAAACTTTGTTACCACTATCAAAGATTCTTGTCATGAGTGCTATGCATGTGTAAGAAACTGTCCAGTGAAAGCATTACGTGTAAAAAACGGCCAAGCTGAGGTAATTGAAAATCGATGTATAAACTGCACCAATTGTGTAAATATCTGTTCCCAAGGGGCTAAAGAAGTTAAAAACTATATAGAAAATGTTAGTTCTAAATTAATAGATCAAGATACTGATTTAGTTATTGGTTTAGCACCAAGTTTCCCTGCTTATAATACTGATCTTTCTTATCAAGATTGGGAAGGGTTCTTATATCAGGCTGGCTTTAAAGAAGTATATGAAGTTGCCTGGGGAGCTCAACTAATAATTGAAGAGTATAAAAATTACTTGCAAGATAGTAATACCCCTTTAATTAGTAGCACCTGCCCGGTAGTAGTAAATTATATTAGAAAATATTATCCTGATTTAGTGAATTATTTAGCCCCAGTTGTATCACCGATGGGTGCTTTAGTTAGGTATTTAGTAGAGGTTACAGATTCTAAAACAAAGGTTGTCTTGGTAGGACCATGTCATGCAAAAAAATCAGAATTCAGTGATAATAATAAAGTAGCTGGTGTATTAACTTATACGGAATTTTTTAATATGTTTGAGGAAAATTTAGATGAATATGATGATAAAACTACTATTCAAAAAGAAAGTTCTGATCTAACTTCAATTATAAATAATAGTTCGCGTCAAATACCTTTAGCAGGCGGACTTAAAGAAGCTCTACAAGATGACATGGATGAAGGATATTTAAAAGTAGAAGGAAGTAAAAAATTAAATGCTCTTTTTGAAATGATGTCTAAAAAAGAAATAATGCCTAAGTTTGTAGATGCTTTATTTTGTGATGGTTGTATAAATGGAGTGGATCTAACTGAAAAAAGTCATTTCAAAAAAGAAATTGCTGTGAATAAGTATATAAAAGACAAAAATGAAGTTGATCAGCTAAAATATAATCCTAAAATCAAAGATAATTTGAATTTTAAAGTTAAATTTAATAAAGATTATCAACAATTAGAAACTCCCTCTGAAGATAAAATATGGGAAATATTGGCTAAAACAAATAAATATACAGAAGAAGATCTATTAGATTGTGGAGCTTGTGGCTATGAATCTTGTAGAGAAAAGGCTATTGCAGTCAATCAAGATTTGGCAGAAGTGGAAATGTGTTTACCATATTTACTTAATGAGAAGAGAAATGAAGTACAGGATATTAAGGAACTAAATATTGAACTTGATAACATCATTGATTCTTCCTATGATGGAATGCTAGTTGTAAATAAAGATCTAAAAATAGAAAGAGTGAATTCTTCTTACTTAGAAATGGTGAATTTAACTGAAAGTAGACTTTTAAATATGAATTTAAATAAATTAGAAGATGAAAAAATAATATATCCTTCTGCAGCATTGCTTGCTTTTAAAGAAAAGAGAAGTGTAACTATTGTGCAAAATACAAACAAAAAGAGACTGTTAACAACTGCTACCCCCATTTTTTATGAAGATAACCAGTTAAAAAGAGTAATAGTAAATGCTCGTGATATTAAAGAATTAGATTTGGCTGTTGATAAAAACAATTCTGAAAACACCCAAATTAAATTAACATTAAAAAATAATAAATCGGATTTTAATGAAATGTCACATATTGTTTGTAAGTCAGATGAAATGAAAAGAATTTTAAACATAGCTGAAAAAATCGGTAATACAGATTCAACAGTTTTGATTTCAGGAGACTCTGGGGTAGGTAAAGAGGTTGTTGCAAGATATATTCATCAACTTAATGAAAATAGGGAAGAATTTATAAAAATAAATTGTGGGGCAATCCCTGAAAGATTATTAGAGTCTGAATTATTTGGATATGAAACTGGTGCTTTTAGTGGTGCTAGAAGAGAAGGTAAACCAGGTCTTATAGAAAAAGCTAATAAAGGAACCTTGTTTTTAGATGAAATAGGAGAAATGCCTTTAAATATGCAGGTGAAGTTACTACAGGTGATTCAGGAACATAAAGTTACTAGGATTGGTGGTGTAGATCCGATCAGAGTAGATTTTAGGTTAATCACTGCAACTAATAGAAATTTGAAGAAAATGGTTAAGGAAGATAAGTTTAGAGAGGATCTTTTTTATAGATTAAATGTTATACCAATAAGAATACCTTCATTAACTGAAAGAACCGAGGATATTATGCCGTTATTTAAATATTATAAAGAAGTATTTAGTGATAAATATGATAAAGAAATTAATTTTGGACCTAAAGTTAAACAAGCTTTAACAAATTACGAATGGCCTGGTAATGTAAGAGAATTAATCAATTTACTTGAAAGGGTTATAGTAACTGCTGAAGATGATCAGATAATTAATCATCAGGAAATAGAAAAAAATTTAAATATAAAAGAAAACAAAAATAAAGATGAAATAATAGTCAAAGATGTTATTCCTTTAAAAGAAGCAGTTAATAATGTAGAAAAACAATTACTTTCTCTTGCTAAAAAAGAAGGTAAGTCCACTTATGAAATTGCCGAAATGCTTGGTGTAAATCAATCTACGATAGTAAGGAAATTAAATAAATATTTTAATTAAAATGATTCATGATTGCATTATAGTAATGCAATCATGCATTAACCTCTAATCATTGTTAATAAAGTGTTTATAATATAAAAATTAAAATAAGATTTATTTTTGATGCAGCAGTGCATTATTTGAGCTCCCAGTCATTTGGGAGTTTTTTTGTTTTTGAGAAGATATTAATTTGGTTTAACCCTTTAATAATAGGTTATTATAATCATTATTTATTAAAAAGACAAAGGTTGGCATATTAAATGCATAATATAATAGGTGGACAGTTTGTGAAATATATAATTAATATAATTTTTGAACAAATCAAATATATAAAAAAGAGGAGTGGTATATAAAAACTATTGATATAAAAAAAGAGTAATGAAAAAATTTTAGACTTTTATGAGAATGTGTTCACATACACGAAGGGAGGAAAATATGTCTGTAATTCCAAAAAAAGAAAAGTATAAAATTGACCAAAATCAATTAGTGAAGGAATTAAGAAAGTTTATTGATGAAGAAAGATTTCAAGATGATGAATATATTGAACGTATAAAAGCCCGCTTAAATGAAATTCTTGAAGAAAATTATAAAAAGCAGGAAAATTTAATTGAGGTGTTACATGAAGTACAGGGCCTTATTGGTTTTATACCTAAATATGTTCAAAAAGAAGTTGCAAAAGGTTTAGATTTAGCTCCTGGAGAGGTAAGTAGTGTTATTTCCTTTTATGCACACTTTTCTGAAAAACCAAAAGGGAAATATCAAATAGCAATTTGTAAAGGAACTGCTTGTTATGTGAAAGGGTCTGTCGATATCATTGATAGAATAAAAAAAGAATATGATTTAAAAGCTGGTGAATCTACAGATGATGGGTTATTTTCTCTTGAAATAGTCAGATGTTTAGGAGCCTGTGGTTTAGGACCAGTTATGACTGTAAATGGTAAAGCTCATGGCTTATTAAATGCAGAAAAAGCAGTCAATATATTACAAAAATATGAAAACAATCAGATGTAAGGAGGTTTAAATATGCAAGCTATGGAAATTAATAGGATTAGTTCCTATGATGGTTTTAAAGAGTTCAAAAATTATCTTAAAAATGCTCAAAAAGAAGAACAAGCAACTAGAATATTAGTGGGAATGGGTACTTGTGGGATTGCAGCAGGGGCAGAAGAAGTACATGATGCAATTTTGGATGAAATTGAAAAAAGAAATTTGAAAAATATCGAGATCACTAAAACTGGTTGTATCGGACTGTGTGCAAAAGAGCCAATAATTGAAATAAAACAGGGAGATACAAGTGTGCTATATGGAGATGTAACAGCAGATCGAGCAAGAGAATTAGTTAATGAGAGTATAATAGAAGGAAATATTATTAAAGAATGGGAAATTGGTGAAGATGATTCATTTTTTTCCTCACAAACCAGAATAGTGTTAGAAAACTGTGGAAAAATTGATCCTGAGAGTTTAGAAGAAGCCGTAATCAATAATGCATATGAAGGTTTAGCAAAAGCAGTAAGTAAAATGGAACCACAGGAAGTTATAAATAGTCTTAAAGATTCAAAACTGAGGGGAAGGGGTGGAGCAGGTTTCCCTACTGGAGTAAAGTGGCAGTTTGCTTATGACAATGATAGTGATAAAAAGTATGTAATATGTAATGCCGATGAAGGGGATCCAGGAGCTTTTATGGATAGAAGTGTTTTAGAAGGTGATCCTCATAAATTATTAGAAGGTATGGCTATTTGTGGATATGCAATTGGTGCTGATGAGGGATATATTTACTGTAGAGCAGAATACCCTTTAGCTATCAAACGGCTTAAAAAAGCTATTGATGATGCCGAGGAAATAGGTTTGTTAGGTGAAAACATATTAGGAACTGATTTTAATTTTAATATTTCATTAAGATTAGGAGCAGGAGCATTTGTATGTGGGGAAGAAACCGCCTTAATAGCGTCTATTGAAGGAAAGAGAGGCGAACCCAGACCTAAACCCCCATTCCCTGCACAATCCGGTTTAAACGGCAAACCTACAGTTATAAATAATGTAGAAACTCTTTCAAATGTATCAGATATAATTAGTAAAGGTGCTGATTGGTTTACTAGTTTTGGTACAAAAGAAAGCCCAGGTACCAAAGTTTTTGCATTAGCTGGAAAAATAAAAAATAATGGTTTAGTAGAAATACCAATGGGAACTAAATTAGGAGAAATAATTTTTGATATTGGTGGTGGTTTAGAGAATAATGGAACTTTTAAGGCAGCTCAAACAGGAGGTCCTTCTGGAGGTTGTATTCCAATAGAGTATTTAAATGTGCCGATTGATTATGAATCATTACAGGAATTAGGTACTATAATGGGTTCAGGTGGACTTATTGTAATGGATGAGCAAACCTGTATGATAGATTTAGCTAAATATTTTATTGATTTTTGTAAAGATGAATCTTGTGGTAAATGTACTCCTTGTAGAATAGGTACTACAAGAATGCTAGAAGTGTTAGAAAGAATTTCTAATGGACAAGGAACTATAGAAGACCTTGATTTATTAGAAGAAATGGGTGAAGTAATACAAGATTCTGCTTTTTGTGGTTTGGGACAAACTGCTCCCAATCCAGTAATGAGTACCTTAAGATATTTTAGAGAAGAATATGAAGAACACATTTTAGATAATTTTTGTGAAGCTTCTAGATGTGCATCAATGTTTGATTCACCATGTCAAAATGCCTGTCCTGCTGACGTAGATGTACCATTATATATTGATTTTATTAGACAGGGAAAATATAAACAGGCTTATAAAGTAATACAAAAAGAAAACCCTTTGGCATTAATATGTGGTCGGGTTTGCTATAATCTTTGTGAGGGGGCTTGTAATAGGAATTCTATTGATGAAGCATTGGCAATTCGAGAATTAAAGAGATTTGCCAGTGATTATGTCATGAAAAACGAAGGCGGCTTTCCTGTACCTGAAGTAAATGAAGAAAAGAATAAAAAAGTAGCAGTAGTGGGATCAGGACCTTCAGGATTAACAACTGCTTTCTATTTAAGAAAAAAAGGTTATGATGTAACTATCTTTGAAGCGTTACCAGTAGTAGGAGGTATGTTAGCAGTAGGAATACCTGAATATAGATTACCTAAAGATTTATTAAATGAAGAGATAACAGTTTTAACAACAATGGGTGTAGAAATAGTAGTTGATACAAAAATTGGAGAAGATATAACTTTAAAAGAATTAAAAGAACAGGGTTTTGAAGCAGTATATATGGGAGTAGGAGCTCACCAAGATCGCGAATTAAGTATTGAGGGTAAAGAATTGGATGGAGTCTATTCTGGAGTAGATATTCTAAGAGATATAAACTTAGGTAAAGACTTAAATATGCAAGATAAAAAGATAGCAATTGTTGGAGGAGGTAATGTAGCAATCGATGTCGCACGTAATATGGTTAGATTGGGAGCTGAAGAAGTAAATATAGTTTATAGACGAACCTTAGATGATATGCCAGCTCATAGAGAAGAAATAGAAGAGGCTCAATATGAACAAGTAAATATGAACTGTTTAGTTAATCCAAAGAAAATCATAGGAGAGAATGGACAAGTAAAAGCAATTGAATGTGTAGAAATTGAAGGTGGTGAGTTTGATACAAGCGGACGTAGAAAACCAAGAGAAATACCTGGTTCAAACTTTACTATGGAAGCTGATGTGGTAGTCTCAGCCATAGGACAAAATGTTGAATGTAACTTTAATTGTGATGAGGTTAAAGTTGAAGTTAATAATAGTAATTTAATAGAGACTGGTCCACAGTTACAGACCAATTTAGATTGGATTTTTGCGGGTGGAGATTGTGTAAAAGGACCTTCTACTGTAGTAGAAGCCATAAAAGATGGTAAAGAAGCTGCTCGCGAAATTGATAAATATTTAGGTGGAGATGGAAATATTATCACTGAGATGGATATAGAACGGGAACTTTCGGGACCAATATTAGAAGAAGAAAAACCAAGGGTAAAAATGCCAACCATTTTATTATCAGAAAGAAAACGAGGTTTTAAAGAAGTTGAAAAAGGTTACTCTGAAGATATGGCGGTAGAAGAGTCTAAAAGATGTCTTCGCTGTGATGTAGAGATTAAGTAAAGGAGGCTAAATAATGGCTGAAGATAAAATTAAACTGTATATAGATAATATTCCTGTAGAAGTAAATAAAGGAGAAACGATTCTTAAAGCAGCTGAAAAAGCAGG
>JAIPEX010000062.1 GCA_021736945.1 Halanaerobiales bacterium
TATGGTGTAGTGTGAGATGTGATTTATTCATTCAAATCGTCCTTGTGGTCATAGTATTGGAATAAAATATATCTAATCATTTCAGATATACCAATACCTTTTTCCTCAGCCTCTTTGTCAACTTTTTCTCTTAGTTCTTTTGATAAAGATATTTGTGCTCGTTCCATAATTAATCACCTCATACTATAATTATACTACATTTTAAAGTAAAATTAAATCATTATATTATATTTAAATTAAAAAAAGGAAGGTGAAAAATAGTAGGGATATTTATATATATTGTCATTAACGCAATTCCTCCCCACCCTAATCAAAAACAAGATTAGGATGAGGTTTCCTTGCTATAAATTCGATGAGGAACCCCCATCAAGGTAATTTGAAATATTATCATTAGTTAAAAATAATCAATTTAAAGAAAAAGAATAAACATTATCTAATTAAATATTTACTTTATAACTCACTAATCTTATCTCTAAACATTTGATTAACCATTTGTGGATTAGCTTTTCCTTTAGTTTCTTTCATAACCTGACCAACAAGATATCCAATAGCTTTATCTTTTCCATTTTTTATATCTTCTACTGCTTCAGGATTTTCTTCGATTATATTTTCAACAATAGTTTCTAATTTATCTTCATCACTTATTTGTTTTAGACCTTGTTCTTCAACAATCTCTTCCGGATCTTTACCGGTATGAAACATTTCTTCAAAAACAGTTTTTGCTATTTTAGAACTTATTACATCATCTTCCATCATTTTAAGCATCTTGCCGAGTAATTGACCTGTTATTTTGGTTTCATCAACTTCCATTTTTTCTTCATTTACTAACCTTAAAAATTCCCCCATAATCCAGTTACTTATTTCTTTGGGATCATTATATTCTGCTACACATTCTTCAAATAGATCTGCTAATTCCCTACTATCTGTTAATACGTCAGCATCATATTCTGGTATTTCATATTCTTTAACAAACCTTTTCTTTCTTACTGAAGGCATCTCAGGCAAATTGTCTTTGATTTCTTCAGCCCAGCTTTCATTAATTTCTAAGGGAACTAAATCAGGTTCTGGAAAATATCTGTAGTCATTAGCTTCTTCTTTACCACGCATTGAAATAGTTTTGTTTTTATCTTCATCCCAGGTTCTTGTTTCCTGTATTATTTCATCAGTATTATCAATCATTTTTCTTTGTCTTTTTTGTTCATACGCTAAAGCTTTTTCAATAGCTTTAAAAGAGTTCATATTTTTTAACTCTACTTTAGTACCAAATTCTTCTTGTCCGTGTGGACGTAAAGATATGTTTGCATCACAACGTAATGATCCTTCTTCCATATTACAATCTGATACTCCCAAATATTCAAGAGTCTTTTTTAAATAGTTAAGGTATTCCCTAGCTTGAGCAGGTGTTCTAATATCTGGTTCACTTACAATTTCCGCTAAAGGAACACCAGTTCTGTTATAATCTACAAGACTACCTGAAGACTTATCAATACTGCCTTCATGAATTAGTTTACCGGCATCTTCTTCAAGATGTATTCTGGTTATTCCTATTTTGTGAGTTCCTTCTTCTGTTTCAACTTCAATATATCCATTTTTAGCCAGGGGTAAATCAAATTGGGAAATTTGATAAGCCTTAGGTAAATCTGGATAAAAGTAGTTTTTACGATCAAATTTACTGTATGAAGCAATATCACAATTTAGAGCTAACCCTGTCATGACAAGGAAATCTACTGCTTTTTTATTTAATACAGGTAAAGTGCCGGGTAATCCTAAACAAACTGGACAGGTGTTTGTATTGGGATCTTTTCCAAATTCAGTACTACATGAACAAAATATTTTAGAATCTGTATCTAATTGGACATGTACTTCAAGTCCAATAATGGTTTCAAATTTATTATCCATCTTTACACCTCCATCTCTAAATCTGGATAATCTATATCTAAATCCAGTATTTTCTCTAAAGAATATGCTGCTTGTATTAATTTTTCTTCTTTAAAATGTGGTCCCATTAGTTGAATACCAATCGGTAAACCTTTTTTATCAAAACCACAAGGTACTGAAATGGCAGGTATACCAGCAATATTTACAGGTACTGTAAATATGTCTGCTGCATACATCTCTAAAGGATCTCTTTTTTCACCAATTTCAAAAGCTGTTGTTGGTGTTGTGGGAGATACAATTAGATCATATTCTTCAAAAAGTTCATCAAAATCATTTTTAATTAGAGTTCTAACTTTTTGAGCTTTCAAATAATAATCATCATAATATCCGGCACTTAATACATATGTACCAAGCATGATACGTCTTTTTACTTCTTCACCAAAACCTTGTTGACGAGTTTCAGTAAACATATCACTTAAATTGTTTGCATTTTCTGCTCTTAATCCATATCGGACTCCATCATATCTAGCCAAGTTAGAACTAGCTTCTGCAGTGGCAATAATATAATAAGCAGCAAGCGCATATTCGGCTCCTGTTACATCCACTTTTTCAACCTCTGCTCCTGCTTTTTCTAATTCTTTAACAGCATTCATAACAGAATCTTTAACTTCTTCATCAATATCCATCTCAAAATATTGATTGGGAATTCCAATCTTTAATCCTTCTACATCATTTTTAAGATACTCAGTAAAATCGGGATAAGATCTATCTACACATGTAGAATCTTTTTCATCATTTCCCGCAATCACATTCATCATTACCGCAATATCATCAACATTACGAGCTAGTGGACCAATTTGATCTAAAGAAGAAGCAAAGGCCACAAGACCATATCTTGAAACGGCTCCATAAGTAGGTTTTAACCCAACTACTCCACAAAATGAAGCAGGTTGTCTAATTGATCCTCCGGTATCAGAACCTAAAGCTACAGGAACCATACCAGCTGCAACAGCGGCTGCAGATCCACCACTAGAACCACCAGGAACTCTGTTTTCTCCCCAAGGATTTACAGTTGGATTAAAAGCAGAATTCTCTGTAGAAGATCCCATAGCAAATTCATCCATATTTGTTTTCCCTGTAATAATGCCGCCTGCTTCTTTAATCTTATTTACGACAGTAGCATTAAATGGAGGCACATAATTCTCCAACATTTTTGAAGAACAAGTTGTTTCTAAATTCTCGGTAGACATATTATCTTTAATTGCAATCGGTAATCCCTTTAAATAAGTATCCTTATAATCATTTTCATCTAATTTATTTAAATCAACTTCTTCATTTTGATTTACGTATGCTTTTACCATTGGTTCTACATTTTTTACTCTGTATGAGATCGATTCATAAATATCTTTTAATTTTACTCTCTCTTCTTCTAACATTTCTTTTAAATCACTTAATGTTCTTTTATATAATTTCATTATATCTGTTCGCCACCTCCTTAGTTATCTTCATCCATTATTTTTGGAACTCTAAATTGGTTGTTCTGCTCTTCTGGAGCATTTTTTAGTACCTTTTCTAAATCTAGTGATTCTTCAACTTCATCTTTTCTCAAAACATTTTTAACAGGTATGGTATATGCAGTTGGTACAATTTCTTCCGTATCCAACTCATCTAATTTTTCTACGTAATCCACAATATCACTTAACTGTTTTGCAAATGTTTCAGTCTCTTCTTCACTCAATTTAAGACTTGCTAAATCAGCAATATATTTTACTTCTTCTTCATTAATCAATGATTATCACTCCCTTTTGTCTTTGTCTTTTTCATCTTTGAATCTATCCAATAGATTTCCAGCAACCATTATTCTTAAGACTAAACTTAACCCGATACCCATAATACCTACTACAAAAAGACTAAAAAATAATTTACCTGCTTGACCTTCAATCACTCCAAATACTCCCATCAGTAAATAAAGAGTGAGGGCAAATGCAAAATATCTCCTATAAAGCACAAACCCCGGTGCTAAATAGCGGCTTTTTGTATATTTAGTTCTCACCATAGTAACTAGCCAGTGGGAAATAGATACGGCTAACAACTGTAGTATAAAAATAGTAATTGCCCATGGCCATAAATGTTGTGGATTTAAAACAGCTATTAAAACCACAGATATTATTGAAACCCCAAGAGCATATTTATAAAATTCCCAATCAGGCAAATTAATTACCTCCTTCTAATAGTTCCACAAAATCATTTTCATCTAAGATCTTGACATCTAGATCTTGGGCTTGTTCATATTTAGAACCCGGATTATCTCCAACAACTAAATAACTAGTTTTTGAACTAACACTAGATTTAACTTCTCCACCATAGGTTCTTACTAAATCAGAGGCTTCTTTTCTCGTATAACGTTCTAAAGCTCCCGTAAACACAAATGATTTTTCTTTTAAATGTTGGGGCTTTTCCTTTTTAGACTTTGCTTTTTTCAATTTAACATTAGCATCTCGTAATTTTTTTAAAACTTTTAAATTATGTTCACTTTTGAAAAAGTTTACTATACTATCAGCCATAACTGGTCCTATTTCATCTATCTTTACTAATTCATCTTTATCTGCTGATTTCAATTTTTCTATTGAATGATAATTTTTAGTAAGTATTCGGGAAGCATTACTTCCTACATGTCGGATACCCAAGGCATATATTAATCTGTTTAGCTCTCTGTCTTTGCTAGCTTCAATAGCTTCAATAACATTTTTAGAAGATTTTTCAGCCATTCTTTCAAGTTCAATTAAATCGTCTTTATTTAAATAATATAAGTCGGCATAATCTTCTATTAGATCATTATTTAAAAGCTGATTAATAAGGGAAGGACCAACCCCATCAATATCCATTGCATCTCTTGAAACAAAATGAAGGATGCTCTCTTTTCTCTGAGCAGGACAACTAATATTTGTACACCGGGTAACAGCTTCATCTTCCTCGCGATAAACCTCTTCCCCACATACTGGACACTTATCAGGCATTTCAAATTCAATTTCATTACCGGTTCTTTTCTCTTTTATTACTTTTACAACCTCAGGAATGACATCTCCCGCTTTTTGTACTAATACAGTATCATTTATTCTAACATCTTTTCTTTTTACCTCATCTTCATTATGCAAAGTGGCTCTACTAACTGTAGAACCATCTAAAAATACTGGTTCCAAAACTGCATTTGGGGTTAAAGCACCAGTTCTTCCTACTGTTACCTCTATATCTTTTACTTTAGTAGTTTTTTGTTGAGCTGGAAATTTATATGCAATAGCCCAGCGAGGGTTTTTAGAAGTACTACCTAGTTTTTCTCTAAGTGATAATTGATTTATTTTAATTACCATACCATCAATTTCAAAATCTATTTCTTCTCTTTTTTTTACCCATTTTTCACAAATTTCAATAACTTCTTTAATATCATTACATTTTTGATACCAGTTAATATTAAATCCTAATTCTTTTAGAAATTCTAAGGCTTGAAGATGAGAATTAATTTCTTTTTGACTGTCCTCAAATTCAACTAAATCGTAAGCTATAAATGATAAAGGCCTTTCTGCAGCAACTCTAGGATCAAGCTGTCTAATCGAACCAGCAGCTGCATTTCGTGGATTAGCAAAAAGATTTTTTTCTTCCTCTTCGCGTTTTTTATTTAATTCTTTAAAGTCTTCTTTTTTAATAAATACTTCTCCTCTTAACTGTAAATCTATATTTTCTTTTCTAAGTTTAAGAGGAATGCTGTTAATTGTCTTTAAATTATGAGTTACATCTTCACCTACCAACCCGTTACCTCTTGTAGCACCAATATCTAAAGTACTATCTTCATATCTTAAGATTGCAGACAATCCATCAATCTTGTGTTCAACTATATATTCATAATTATCTGTTGATAGGTTTCTTTTTATTCGATCATCAAAATCCTTAAGCTCTTCTTTACCAAAAGCATTATCCAGACTAAGTACCTGGGTACTATGTTCTACTTTTTTAAATTCATCCCTAGGTTCTCCACCAACTCTCTGAGTAGGTGAATCCTCTGTTTTTAGTTCTGGATGTTTTTCCTCTAGCTCCTCGAGCTTTTTCATTAACTGATCATATTCATAATCTGAAATTTCAGGATTATCCAGAACATAATATTTGTACTCGTGTTTTCTTATTTCTTCGCGTAGTTCTTTAACTCTTTTTTTTATTTTTTTATCAACCATTTGTATTTCACTCCTAAACTATTAAGCCCTTTGAATGGGAGCATATTTTTCTATTAAAGTTTTGGGAGAACCTTTTCCAAAATCTATCGTCAATTCCAAATCATTTCCTTCCAAAATTTCAACAATTTCTCCCCGACCCCAGCGACTATGTACCACTTCTTGGCCGACTTTGTATCTATGAGCCTTATTGTTATAATTATCGGTATTAATTGATTCTTCCACTTCTTCTTCAAATGACTTTTGCTTTGTTTTAGTCTCTTCCTCTTTATTATCAATAAGACTTAAAGGAATCTCATTTAAAAATTTAGAAGGAGAGTTGTATTCCGCACTACCATATCTTCTCCTCATCCTAGCATTTGTTAAATATAATATATCTTCTGCCCTTGTTATACCAACATAGCATAAACGTCTTTCTTCTTCTATACCATTTTCTTCTTCAAAAGAATTAGAGTGAGGGAAAATTCCATCTTCCATACCACTCATAAATACAACCGGAAATTCTAAACCTTTTGCAGAATGAAAAGTCATTAAGGTTACAATATCTCTGCTTTCTTCTAAATTATCTACATCTGCAACTAGAGAAACTTCCTCTAAAAAAGAACTTAAATCGTTGTCCGAATCTTCTCTAATATGCTCTTCGACAACATTATATAACTCCTGAATATTTTCAATTCGGCTTTCGGCTTCCGAAGTGTTTTCTTTTTTTAATTTTTTTATATATCCTGTTTTTTCAATTACTCCATTAAATAATTCTATAAGCCCCTCGGATTCATTTATCTCTATTAATTCATTAATCATATTTGCGAAGTTAGTAACTCTCTTCTGGTAAGAACCGCTTAAATAAGGATTTGCATTTGAACTGTTTGCAGCCTTCAATAAACTTATATTTTCATCTTCAGCATATTTTTTAACCTTACTTAAAGTTCCATCGCCAATACCTCTTTTAGGACTATTAATTATTCTTTCAAAACTTAAATTATCAGCATTGTTATTAATCAATTTTAAATATGCTAAAATATCCTTAACTTCCATGCGTTCATAAAATTTAAAACCACCAATGATTTGATAGGGAATTCCATATTTCATCATCGCATCCTCAATCTGTCTAGATTGGGCATTGGTTCTATACAAAACTGCCATATCATTATAGGTATATTCACCTTTTAAAGCTTGCATTTTTTGGGCAATAAAATTAGCTTCCTTTTGAGCAGTTGAAAGTGTTTTATAATAAACACTTCCTCCTTGACCTCGAGCAGCTCTCAACTTTTTTGGTACCCGGTTTTTATTATTATTAATAACATTATCGGCTATATCTAATATTTTTTTATGTGAGCGATAGTTCTCTTCTAACTTTATAACTTTTGCATCTGGATAATCATCTTCAAAATTTAAGATATTTCTGATATCCGCTCCCCTAAATGCATAAATACTTTGATCGGGATCACCAACCACAAAAATATTTTTATGCTTCCGTGATAAAAGTTGGGCAAACTTATACTGTGCAAAGTTAACATCTTGGTACTCATCAATTAATATATATTTAAATCTATTTTGGTAATAATTTAAAACTTCGGGATGGTCAACAAATAATTCAACTGTTTTCATAATTAAATCATCAAAATCTAGGGCATTATTTTCTTTTAATCTTATTTCATATTTTTCATATACTGCTGCAACAATTTTCTCAAAATAACCTACTGCGTCTTTTTTATAACTTGCGGCTTCAATTAACTCATTTTTAGAATTACTAATTCTATTTAAAACAGCCGCTGGTTTAAACTTTTTTACATCATAATTTAATTCTTTTAATATGTTTTTAACTAGTTTCTTTTGATCATAGGAATCGTAAATAGTAAAATTCCTATTGAAATCTAGTCTATTTATTTCACGTCTTAAAATGCGAACACAAAATGAATGAAAGGTTCCTAAAAAAATATCTGCTGCATCTTTTCCTGTCATTTTTTTTACTCTTTCTTTCATTTCATCCGCTGCTTTGTTAGTAAAAGTAAGTCCTAAGATATTAAAAGGCGGCACATCATATTTTTCAATTAAATAGGCAATCCTATTTGTTAAAACCCTTGTTTTTCCAGAACCCGCCCCCGCAATAATTAATCCGGGACCTTTATATAGTTTTACAGCTTTTTTTTGTTGTTCATTTAGATTATTTAGTATTTCTTCTGCTTTATCCATTAATTATTCACTCCTGATTCCCTTATTATATGTTTTTTAAAATCTTCTATTAGATCTCCTAAATCAATTTCACTATTAGAATAAAGTAAATGTGCACTACATTTACAATCACTTGCTCCAAAACCTTCTATTGGAACTTTTAAAAAATCATATTGCTTTAAAAAATTATAAAGTTTACATTCATATTTTTTCTCTGCTTTAATTGTATAATAATTAGTTACTTTAGCTTTATCAATTAAATAATCTATATGCCAATGGAATTTTTTATCAGTTTTTAAATGTCTTTGGACTCTACTTTTTAAATTACGTTGAGCCGAACCAATATAATAATAATTCCCTTTTTTAAAATCATTAAAACCCAAAGCACCAATCTCAATAGATTTGTCATTCTTTAGGTTTATTTCTAAAACATATATTCCACTATTTATTTCAATCATTTAATATCCCCTAACTAGTTTTCTTTATATTATACAATAAATAAAACTTTACTCCAAGCATCAATCTTTACTCTTGAAAATTTAAATGGTATAATAAAAAAGCAAGTTAAAATTACCATAATTTCTGGCTATAGCGCAGCTTGGTAGCGCGCTTGCTTCGGGAGCAAGAGGTCCCCGGTTCAAATCCGGGTAGCCAGACCATTTTTTCTTTTCATACTTATTTATTATAACATAAATGACTCATAATTGCATGTGATTAACGGTAAGTTAAGAAGCAATATTTTTATAAATACAAATCAATAATAATTTTTTTAAACAGAAAAAGAGTGATTTCTAACCGAAGTTAGTAACCACTCTTTTTAAACTTGTTTACTCTTCTAATTCTTTTAAATATTCTATTACTCTTTCTACATGTCCATCAACCTTTACTTTGGGAAACTTTTTAATTATCTTTTGGTCCTCAGAAATTATATAAGTTGTTCTCTTGAACATCCCTATTAAATTTACAATATCAAATCTTTTGGCTAATTTTTTATCGACATCTGCCAATAATGGATAAGTCAAATCATATTCATCTGCGAATTTTTTATGTGACTCTACTCCGTCTTTACTTACACCAACAACCTGAGCATTTAACCCCTCCAGGGTCTTCAGTTGTTTTTGAAAAGCAACTGCTTCCTTTTTTCAGCCAGGGGTGTTATCTTTTATATAAAAGAATAACACCAACTTTTGACCTTTAAAATCATCTCTAGTGTACTCTTTTCCAGTCTGGTCTTTCAAACAAAATTTTGGTAATTGGTCTCCCACTCTAACCATAACAATCCTTCCCTTCTAATTTTTTCTTGCTTGTCATGTATATAATTAAAGGACTTTTAATATTCTCCTGCTAAAATATAATTATGAATATGTAATGGATAGAATCAAAAGCTGAAAATTATGTAATTAGTTATTAGACTCATAACCTCTATTGAAAACAGAATATATATTCAATTCATTTATGAGATAAAACGTATACTTTACAAGCACATAAGTCACTAATACAATAGTAAAAATCTCTATAAATTGCACAGGTGTTTTTAATACATATAACCTAAACTCTTCTATTAAGTAGATGGAAGCAGATTTTAAGCCTATAGTTGTAATCACAAAAGGAAAAGTAAAGGCCGAATAACTAGGACAAAAGTCAATTGAAAGCATTTTGGGTAAATATAACATTACTGCTGTTATTGAGATAAGAGTCATAGTAATCAAGAATCCCAATAAATATATATTTTTAACTAAATATGTATTCATATAACCAGCTAAGCAAAGTCCAGCTGGGGCAGTAAAGATAGTTATAGTTGGTAGAGCTATGTCTTTAATATTTTTCACTTTAAAAACTCTATAAGCTACAATCGGAAGTAAAATCAAGTAACTAAAAAACCCAAACCAAAAAATATTACGTCCTAATTGGAACTGGTTGAAAACTGGTGCAGTTACACTGGCTACTACTATTCCCACATATACAATAAAAAAACTTGGATAAACCTTTTTAATATTAAAATCAAATATGAACTTACTAGTAAATTTCAATAATAAAATTATATGTAATATAATCCCGCTATACCAAAAGTATTGAGCTAATTGTCTTGAAAACGGAAGAAGATAAGTCGATAAAATTATTATACCCATCGGAAAAGTTAATAATACACTTGCCTTTATCGGATTTTTTAATTCCTTCTTAACCATCTTATTATTAGTTATAAATTTTGCTGTTAATAATAAGCCTATGATTACAGAGACCACACCTGCTATATATCGAAATCCATTATTATAGGGAGCCAGTATGTTCCCTAAACCTGCTAATCCTAACATCAATCCAGCAATTGGTATTGGTATTTTTTTAAATGTTTTTCTCATTTTTATTCCTCAACTACTCCATTTTCTATAAAGTTCTGCATTACCCAGGCGGTTACTTCCCCAGTAATTTGAATACAATGTTCAGCTCTCTCTGGACTATCAAACTCCTCAAAACCACTAGTTAGTGCTCGACAACAAGTTGAACCATATTCTTCTATAATATAATCATGTAATGCAGCATTATTTGGAAATGATTTTGGCATATCCCCATTAGGTTTTGTTCTACCATAAGCAAGTCCTAAAGCCATTACACCACCGCTTACAGCTCCACATAAACATTCAGATTTTCCTATTCCTATTGGAAAGCCTGAAGCCATCTTTACTATTTCTGAAGGTAGTTCTTGACCCAATGCATCATTAATAGTTGATAAAACAGCCTCTGAACAAAAATATTCACCTCTTCTAAAATAACCTTCCGCAGTTTTTCTTGCCTTTTTTACTAAAGCTTTCTTTTTACTTATTGCCATTTTAATCACCCTTTATTATAAATTTGATTCTCACATGATTACTATGTGAAATCTAACACAAGTATAACATAATCATGATTATTTATAAAGTAATTTTATTAATTTTATAAAAATAATTTATGAATAATAAAAATAGCATTATTTAACATGAAAACTCCCCTGGACTTTTAACCAAGGGAGTTTAAATATAATAATATCTCTTTTTATTATTTTAATAAACTTATAATTTTTTCAATTAATTCACTATTATCTTTATTCTTATTATAGGCTAGATAAAACTTTCTCGTGAAGTCAACATCCTTAACTCCTAATTCCTCTACTCTACCATATTTTTTAGCCTTTGAAGAGGCAAATTTAGAAACAAACGAAACACCTAGTCCGGCTTGAACCGCAGCTATAATTGCTTCCGTGCTTCCTAATCTACTTTTTATATTCAAATCATTAAATTTGAGACCGGCTTCCCTAAAACTATTTAACATAGCTTTACGAGTACCTGACCCTACTTCTCTAATCAATATATTTTCTTTTTTTAAATCATTTATATAAATTTCTTTTTTTTGTGATAAATTGTGCTTTTGAGGAGTTATCAGCCTCAATTCATCCTCTGCTATTTCAATTGTATTATATTTTTCATCTAAGGGTTTGAATCCTACCAATACTAGATCAACTTCCCCGTCTTCTAACAATTCAATCATTTCAGCGCTATCTCCCACCTCAATGCAAGACTTAATTTCTGGATCATCTTTTGATAGTTTAGCTAATAAGTCTGGTAATATATATTCAGAAGGAATAGTACTGGAACCAATAACTATATTTTTATATGATTTGTCTTTTTTATCTTCAACTTCAAACTTTAATTTTTCCCAATCCAAAATAATGTTTTTTGCATTTTTGTAGACAACTTTTCCAGCTGGAGTTAACTTTAATCTTCCTTCCTCTTTTAACACTAATTGTGTTTCCAGTTTTTCTTCTAATGTTTTAATCTGCATACTAATTGCTGGTTGTGTCAATCCCATCTTTTCAGCAGCTTTTGAATAACTCCCAGTATCAATTACCTTTATAAAAATTTTAAAAGTTTTTAACTTCAAAATGAGTCCCCTTTCATTCTAAATAGTTATTAAATTTATGCGCAAAATTAATTTACTAATTATTTGTATTTAGAAAATCAAATTTATCTATCATATAATCAATAATATTTTGAATTAGATTCTTGTTTTCTTTTTTTATGTTTTCTTCAAGTTCTTTACCGCTTTGTTGAGATCCAAACATTTTTAATATAAAATCATCTATTATTGTTTTTATATTTCTATTCATCTTAAAATCACCTCTTTTTAGTTTCTAATTATCAATTAAGATGATAATTATCTAAAAATTGTAACAATTACGTAAAATCACTTTCAATTTGGTATCATTTGTAGTATAATTATATATGTAAAAAGAACAGGAGGTGGAGATGATGGTTAATCCCGAAAAAGGTTATAAAAAAGGTAAATATAAGTGTAAGAAGTGCGGAAATGTTATAAAACTTGATTCCTTTTCAAATTCTCTCCCAACTTGTCCTGATTGTAAAAGTACCAAATTCTCAAGAATAGGTAGTGAACGACATTAAAATTAATATCACAAAGCCGGGTTTCCCCGGCTTTTTTCTATTTTAAAACAAAATCATCCTTTTACTATTTTATTAAACCGTTCAATATTCTCCTCTATTACTCCCAAAGAACTTAACCAAAAATCCTTTGAATTCACATCTATATCCATCATAGCAGCAACATCACCAATTTTGTTCTTTCCAGTTTCTTTAAGAAGTTTTTTATACTGTGACATAAAATCATTGCTAGAGTTTTTACTTAAGGAATAAACACCTAGACCAAATAATAAACCAAAAGCATATGGAAAATTATAATAATTATTACCGGCTGAATAATAATGCGGTTTATTTAACCACATGTAAGGATGTAAATGTTCATGATCTAATGCATCACCATAGGCTTCTTTTTGAGCTACCAACATCATTTCTTTTAATTCATCGACACTTAAAGAACTTTCTTCTCTTTCTTCAAATAAGTTCTTCTCAAAAATATATCTACTGTATATATCTACAATAACTTGACCAGAAGATGTAAGATAGTTTTCTAATATAGAATAAGTTTGTTCATTATCAGCTTTTTCCAGCGCGGCTTCGGTAACTATTGTTTCACTAAATATAGAAGCTGTTTCAGCTAATGGCATTGGATAATCAGAATTAATTATACTTTCTGATTCTAGTGTATGACCATGATAAGC
>JAIPEX010000063.1 GCA_021736945.1 Halanaerobiales bacterium
TTACACATTATGATAATAATGAAGAGCTTTTACAAGATGCAATAGAATATTACAAATCGTGTGGAAGGACCCATGTTATGGTCTATACCGAACAAGATGATATGACTTTTATTTCTTCACAATATTTTGGGGATATTAAAGTAATTGAAGTAAATAAAAATCATGATTTTTATATTAAATATATGCAAGAAATTATTGATGAAGGAATATTATCTGACAATAGGATAATTCCAATACACTTATTGATCTCTGCTTTTGTCAACGCCCATGAGCATTTCACTGGAGAAGAGAAAGAAATTGTTAATGAATTTAGAGTCCATTTTAATATGAATTTGAAGAAACTAATGAGATATTATGATTATGTAGAGTATGAACCTGACAATGATTAGGAAGTAAGATGTCATTAAAAAATAATTTGAAAAAAAGGGATAATATTAAAGTAGGCCAATCAGTAGAAATTATTCTTCAAAAGAATCGTGCTAAAATTGAATCCGGAATAATTCAGGAAGTACTAACTAATAGCCCAACACATCCACATGGAATTCTTGTTAAACTAAATAACGGTGCTATTGGAAGAGTCAAAAAAATAAATAATGAAAGGACAAAGAAGCGAGAAGTCGAAACGAATGAGCTCCAGCAAGATGCAAAGGAGACTACAGATATTGAGGAATTATTAAGTATTGGTGAAAGAGAATATATTGAATTCAAGACGAGCGCTTTATGGAGTGTAACCCTACCCTCATGTAAAATAGAAGAGAGCAATTCTTTTGAATTGAATGAATATGGTAGAGATGCGTCTAAGGTCATAATTGCTGAGACAATAGCCTCAATGTTAAATACGAAAGGCGGTCATCTATTGATCGGAATCAAAGAAGTAAAGAATGAAGATAACTATATTATTACTGGAATAGAAAGCGAATTTGGTAAAATAGGTGACAAAAGTCTCGATGGCTACAGAAGAATGTTAATTGATGATATTATTAGGCCATATTTCCCTTCATTTATTTATAACCATATCTCTGATTACATACAAATAAAATTTGAAGAAAAAGATAATCATCGTATCTGTTGGTTAAAAATTTTTAAAAGTGGTAAGGGAGTATTCCTCAATATAAATAATCAAGATCATTTTTATATCAGGACTGATGCTGAAACTCGAGAATTAATTGGTAGAGAGCTTGTAGAGTATTGTGGGGATAATTTTAAATAAGTTAGTATTGATAATGAAGAAAAAGTAAATGAGGAGAGGTTATGGAGGATTTAACATTTAATAATTTTTTGGATAAAATTGAAAATAAAGATATTTTATTGCCAAGTTTTCAAAGAGAATTTGAATGGGATGAGGTAACACAAAAATAATTTTTGGCTTCCTTTTTAATCGATTTACCTATTGGATCATTTTTATTTTTACGGACAAATAAAAATCGATATTCTAATAAAGAAATTTGTTTTAAAGATAGAAAGTTAAATGTTGATAGAGAAAACGAATTTCGGTATTTATTAGATGGCCAACAAAGAATTTCTGTACTTAAATCTATATTTTCAAAGTTGATATTAGATAATAAAGAGAGATTTATTCATATCTATCCCGGTTTAAGATATTTGTGGTTTTTAAAAATAAAACCTTATGAGAATGATGAGGATATCTTTGGATTTAATGAACTAAAATTTGAAGAAAATAATTTGAAGAAACTAGTCCCTGAAGATATAATCGATTATATAGAAATGAAAAGAGTGTATAAAACAAAAGACCATTGGTATAATTTATTATCTACTAGTGTTACAAGAAATAGTTTTGTAAAGAAATGCACTGATAAATACATGATACCTTTATTCAGTGTTGCTGAAAGTGGTAGAGGATATCATGTTGAGGTTTTATCTAGAATAAAAAATGATTTAATTGAAATGTACAAAAACTTTTTGATGGATGATAATGAAAACGAGACCCTAGTCGATTGGGATTTAATTACTAATAAAATGATAGAGGAAGGTTATATTGAGAATACTTCAGATAAGGAGCAATTAATACATAATGTGGACGATTATATAGCTGAAAAATTTATATGGAAAATACGCACATACTTGGAAAAAATATTAGATAAAAATGTCAACAATGATGAAAAGGATCAAGATGATTTACCTAGAGCTATTTCAATATTCGAACATATTAATTTAGGTGGGCAGCATTTAGATACCTTTGATATTATTGTGGCAAAAGCATGTAATAGTGATACATTCAGTGAAAATAATTTAGTTTCAAAATTACGAAGTAATCTCAAAAAAGTAATAGAGATTCCTGTATTTATCGAAAATAAATATGATGATCCAGTGTTCACTAACGATAATGAGAAGAATAATACATATACCCTTTTTATTAGATATAAGGCGATAACGGATAAAATGCGACTTAATAATCCCATAATTAAGGAACAATTTTTAAAGTTATTAAGTCTCTTGAACAATAATGGTGAAAATCATATTGAAGGCGATATTCTAAAATCCAAAGGAATACTGAAACTGAGTGCTCAACAAATAGTTGATAATTGGGAGATTGCAATTAAAGGATTAAAGAGAGCCTGTATTTTTTTTATTGAAAAATGTGGGATTTATAATATAAAACAAGTACCTTATAATTTAATGTTCTTACCTATTGCATATATATTATGTGAAGATACAAATTGGAATAATAAAGAAGTGTGGAATAAATTAGAATATTGGTATTGGTATGCCATATTTGGAGGATTTTATTCTAGTAATCAATCTAGTCGTAATGTAATTGATATTAGAAATTTAAAAAGTACAATCAATGGGGAAGAAGACTTCAAAAATAAATATGATCGGGTTACAAAAGATGATTTATTTAATAAGCCTTTTTACAATGATAAAGACACTTTAGAATTGAAGAATGCAAAAACAGAGATGTATCCGAGTAAAAATGTTAAGAATGCAATATTGCAATTTATTTTATCACAGAAACCTAAAGATTTTGAAAAAGAAGATAATTTGTCTGCTTTTAATGTCTTATTTGGAAAGTATAAAATCGAGAAGCATCATATTATTCCTGTTTCTCGCTTTGAAAATGAGGATGATGAAAAAGTAAATATAAAATATATTAGTAAAGATATTAGGGGAGATAAAAATAATGCTTTAAATTCCCCTCTAAATATTACTTATATTTTAACCGAGACTAATAACAACATATTAAACAAAAAACCTTCTGATTATTTTGCTGATTATTTTAAAAAAGATGATTATTTTGAGGTTACAAAATCCCATTTCATTCCTGAGTTTATTAGATCGATTGATTCAATCGATGAAGATGAAATAAACAATTTTTTAGAAGAACGTTTTAAGAAAATATCAGAGAGTATAAAAACTTACTTGCAAAATTTGTATGATAATATCTCAAATTAGAAAAGAAGTTATATTTTTTTTAAGATCATGCAAATTTAAATGAGTATTATAATATCCTAAGCTGAAACGTATTAGACCTTTAGAAAATGTCCCGAGAAAACCATGTGCTTCCGGAGCACAATGCAGCCCAGTCCTAACAGCGATATCAAATTTTTCATCCAATAATTTTCCAAATTCGTCTGGTGAATAACCATTAACTTTAATCGATACAATATTGATATGATTATTAAGGTTATCAGGTAGAAATAATTTTATATCCATAAAAGTTTGTAGAATCTCTATAAGTTCTGTTGTGATTTTTTTATCATGCTGAAATATTTTCTGTACTGTTGTTTTTTTAATCCATTTTAATGCTGCATTTAAACCAGCGATCGATAAAATGTTATTGCTTCCTGCTTCATATCTATATGGCAATTCATCTGGCATTGTTTCTAAAGATGAATTAATTCCAGTTCCACCATATAAAAGTGGTTCAATATTTTGCAATGAATTTTTTTCAGCAACTACTCCTGCTATTCCAAATGGTCCATAGAGTGATTTATGTCCAGCCCATACATAAAAATCTATATTTCTCTGTTTTATATTTATTAATCCAGCAGATTGTGCTCCATCAATGAGAACATAACTATTATAATCTTTTGCTAATCCTGCTAAGTTTTCAACAGGCTGTATAACTCCACATACATTGCTGATGTGGCTTGCTACAAGCATGTGAGGGGAATTCGTTTCAAAGAGATTTTTAAGTTTATTAAAATCTGGCAAATAAGTTTTCTGGTCAATAGGTATTTTAATCAAATTAACATTTTGATTGTCTTTCAAATAATGTAAAGGGCGTAAAGATGCATTGTGTTCAAAAGGTGTATAATAAATATTTGCTCCATCTGGATATGATATTCCTTTTAATATCATGTTTATGGCAAATGTCGCTGAAGGTGTAAATACGACGTCTTTGCTCATGGAATTAACATCCAATATATTTTTTAATAGGTTTCTTGTATTGGTTGTCAATTCTTCGGCTTCCCTTGATAATCGATAACTTCCTCTTCCTGGATTAACGCCTTTTTTTGAGTAAAATTCATGCATTTTTTTATATACACAATCAGGTTTAGGAAAAGTTGTTGCTGAGTTATCGAAATATATCATAAGTCTATAGTAATTCTTTTAACAAGTTAATCAATATTTTTTGTTTATCTCCAGTACTAACACCATTACCAATATCATTGAAATTACTTCGGATTTTATTTTCAAGCATAGTTGCTAATGGATTATTACTAGTATCTAAATCCTCAAATATTTTACGTCTTTCACCGCCATTGTTATCAGTTATTTTAATATGGAAGTTATTATTGTCTATTGCATTTTCTTTTTTATTTTTACCCGATAAAATATCACTTTTAACTTTCTTTAGATTATTAATCAAATTATCTACGGTCTCATCGTTAAGATCTTTTGTATCAAAACCTAATAAACAATTTGATAAAATATTAATTGTTTCTTCTTTATCCATATCCTTTGATATCTTATCATTCTTAAATAAACTTATAAAATTATTAGTAATGCCGGCTTCATAATTTTTGTCAGTATAATATGAATCTTGTTTATTAAACCAATTAATTAAAATTGTGCTTAGATTTTCTGAATTATCTTTTGAAAATATGTTTGAAATATTCAATTTTAATCTATTTAATAATTTTTCGTAGATACTATTAAGTTCATTATAATAATTTGATAGTTCCTCTACTATTTTTTCTACTGTTTTTAAATCTAAGTCCGTAGTGGTAGTTAGTTTTTTAGGCAATATTTGGAAAAATAGTCGTTTGGGGTTAATATTCCGTCTTTCAAATATTTTTCTAATTACTATACTTTCATTTGAGATATTATTGGTACTGCGAGCATAATTATCTAAATCATAATACCAATCTTGATGGGCTTCGTAAATATACCAAAGCCTATTTATTTTATTATCACCTTTTTGAATATCAAATATATTTTCTATTTTGTGTAAGTATTCTGATAGCACATTATCCAGTTCTAAATATTCTAATGTATAATTCCTGGGACTAAGAATCGATTTAATAAAAACATTATCATTAATTTTAATTTCATTATCTCGTTCCAATAAAATTATTTTATCAAATAGATTATTAATATAAATAGTTGTGGCTAATAAGATAGGGATAACATATTTTTTAACTCCATAGGGGGGACGTCGTAACTGATCATAAATACTGTAGAAATTAATTTTATTATTTTGAGTTAACCTATCTTTTATAAATGAAATGACGTTTAACAAATTTTCTTCAGCATCATTCAATTTTTTTTCAACTACTTGATTATTTTTATCTTCTTTAATGATATTGGTTTTAACAAAGCAAGTCCTGTAAATCAGGAAATCAGGACCATAGCCCTCAATGCCCAATCTAATTTCTTTATTATTGTGTAATAGTTTTTTAATAATTGCCTTTATGGCATTTTTCTGTATACCGCTTATATTGTTTTTTACTATTTGTTCGTTATTTATTATTGGGGTTAATTTATAAATATTTTCACATATTTTTGAGACAAGATTTGACAGTTCTTTTTTAGTATTTACTCTTTTAGGTTCTTTTTGATAAAACACATTAATTTTATTTTTTGGATCGGTAACTTTTGCTAATTTTTGATCAATAATACTTATAGATTCTTCAATATACTGTTCTAATTCTTCTTCAACTATTGGATCTTGCGATATAAATTCTTCATCGTCCCTAAGTATTATTTCGGCATCTAACCTTTCAAGATCATCTATAATAGAAATAGGAGTGTTGGGGATAATTAAAACTACTTTATTATTATCTATATCTTTCACATATTCTCTAGCAGCTTTTATATTACTTTTCTCTTTTATAAGAATATAAATAATAATACCATCTACATATATATTATCAGTAAAGTATTCAACTATATCTCGATATTCATATATTTTTTTTAACTCATTAAAATAAATAAATGAACTTTCAAAATATCTCCGTATTTTGTAACCATGATTATATTTTTTTGGATATATAACTTCAGGTTTAAAAAAATCATCCAAGATGTGCTTATAAGAGAATTCTTTTTCCCTTTCTTTAACCTTTTGTTGTATTGCTTTTTTTATATCAACATCGCTACCTTGAAAAAACTTATATTGGTCGAGACTTTTTCTATATAAAATTATTTTTGAATCAATCAGTTCCTTTAAAGTATCATTATATTTTTTATCATCAATAAAACACAAAGCAAAACGCAATATGTCTTTAGATGGAGGAACTAATCCAAAGGATTTCACAGATTGAATTACGGAAATTGTTTTAATTATATATCTTTTTATATTTTCATCTCTTTTAATTTTACCTAGAGCTATCTGGGTATCTCTCCAATTATCATGGATATAATCATATTCAATTTCTTCTTTCATTTCTTTTTCAAAATAATCGTATAAATGATAGACATTAATAAAGGTGAATTTGGAACCTTCTTTTTGTAATATGTCTACTAAACTATTTTTATCTTCACTAGATAAGAATGTAAATAGCGTTCTTTCATTTTGAGCAATTCTTTGAGATAGTTTGGGTAATAAGACTGTTGCTAATGGATGTAATGGGAAACAACCATAAATAATTTTTTTCAGCGTAGCATCTTCTGAATAATCAGGTATTAAATCAAGATCATTGAGTTTAGTATTGAGATCCTGAAATATATTATCTTTCGTGTTCCTCAAATGCTTTTTATATTCGGAATCAATATTAATAGTGGTTGAAATTATATCATAGATTTTATTAGAAAACTCACCTATATCAAAAAAGTTAAAACGTTTTTCAACTTTTTTCCATTCGTTAATAGTTTCCTTATCATCTTCGGAATAATATTGAGAGAATTTTTTATGAGAAATTAATAATAGGTGTATTTCATCTTTACCAGTTCTCGAGCACATCTCGGCAAAATCTTGTAATTCTTTACTATCAAAGTTATTAATGTTGTTTTCTAATAACTTGTTAAATTCATCAAAAAGAATAAAAATACCTTTGTAGCCTTTATTTTTAATTTCTTTGACTACTGATAAATATATTTCCTCTAAATCTACTCCATAGAATTTTTCAAATTGACTTCCGGAAGTAATTTCAGGATAGATTTCTACAAACTGATTAAATGACTCTTTGTCATAATTTTTAATGTTATCTATAAATTCTTGTAGACTCAGATTTAATCTATTATGTAAAATGTTTTTGAATTTTTCATGAGTTCCAGGGAAATCTTTTTCCCAATGATTGATTTTTTGTATAACCGAATCAAAATATGTATTTGGGAAAATATTTTTTATCCCTTCTCTTTCTAAAGCCTTCTCTAATGAGGAAACCATACTTTGAGAGAAAGTAGTAGCTTTCGTGTCCGGTATTATTATTAAATATTTTT
Source organism: Halanaerobiales bacterium (assembly GCA_021736945.1). Classification (GTDB taxonomy): domain Bacteria; phylum Bacillota; class Halanaerobiia; order Halanaerobiales; family M55B127; genus M55B127. The sequence goes on from JAIPEX010000063.1 coordinate 7,846, forward strand.
TATCATCATTTATTTCTTTTTCAATTTTGGATGATAATTGACTGTCGTAGCTTTCTATTTTGTTTAAAAAGTTATCATAACGTCCATTCTTTTGTCTATAAGATAAAATAGTACCTACTAGCATACCAAATAGGGATTTACCTGTACCATAGGGGCCAGAAAGAACATTTGCTCTTGAATGTTGATCTTTATGAAGAGATATAAATATTTTCTTTAGTAAATTAACATTATTGGGAGTCGGTATAAATTTATCAACTTTATTGAAATCACCAATATCAAACTTGATATTTACCGAATATTTATAATTCTCATCTATTTTGATATAATCTATAAGATTACTTTTCATATATAAAATTCCTAAATATTTCTATAATATGTCTTTAGTATTCTATTTTTATCATTTTGTAATATTTTTACTGAATTCATTCCTGCTTGTTTATTAATTCTGAGCAATCTATCTTCTTGCAATGCTCCTAAAAATTCATGTATGATATTCATATTTAGATTGAAAATCTTACCAACTGACTGTTGCGTATTTAGAATATTATGAAGATTGATATTCTCATCTTCATCATCTATTGATTCTAACAAACAATAAAAAAAGATTTTTGGATTTAAGGTGTCTAAATCAGGGGCATTTTTTTTGTAAGAATTACTTTTTTCCTTCATAATCAATTTTAGATCTCTGAAAGGTGACATAAATGATTTTTCTTTTGTGATGTTTTCCTGCGGGTCATATAGATACATTCTTCTTAAGACATTATAATCATTGATGAGTGATCTCTCAGCTGGTACTTTTTCTCCTAGTCTCTGGATATATTTAGAGAGATTGTTAATAAAGGTCTCTTTGTTAAATGAAATATGTGTAAAATGGTTATAAAACCAATACCAAGTTGGAGCCTCTGATCTTTTTTTGGCAATCCTAAAATGTAATATCCAAAAAGTACCTAAATCTTCAAAATATTCATCAAAATCGAGTAGATGTTTACCTAATTCGGTTATTTCTTGGATTGTTTGACCTTTAGAATTTGACTTTTCTTCGGTCAGATCAAAGGCAGTAAGCCAATAACGTAAAGCCTTAACCATATTTGAACCTATGCCTAACTCTTCCATAGCATTTGTTCTTTCTAAAAATATATGGTTGTTTTTTCTGACAGCATCTAGCCCCTTCCGGAGCCAACCAATTCTTGGGTAAAAACTTTCATGTTTTGAAAAATATAAATCCATTTTTATTGATAATCCTCTAAAGCTTTAACAATTAGACAGCCTTTGTGAAAATGAGCTACGCATTTCATACAATGATCACACTTATTCTCATCTATTTTATATCCATTAACTAAACTTATAGCATCATTAGGGCATACGTTTCTACATGCTGAGCAATATATACAATTTTGATATTTCCTTAGTTGACATTCAATTCTTTGAATTAGTAACCTTGTATTATCATCTCTTATAATTTTTATCCTTAATTGATTACTACCTTCATTTCCCTGAAGACTAAAAATTGGGTCATTATTATCAGAATCCAGGATGAAAATTTCATTCAATAGTTGGTTGCCAATTGTATAGTCTAATGTACCAAATGGTTTAAACAATTCATACAATTCAGGTGTAATTTTTTTGGACAGGTTATATGTTATTACATTATCGTCACTTGTGCAGGGCTCTCCCTCTTGGATAGATGAATAATTAGATAATCCTCTTCCACCGTGACGTGCTTTCCATTTGCCATTTCTAACATACGTCTTGGGATCAGGTTTTCCAATATTTTTTGCAAACTTTACTAATTTATCATTCCACATTTTTGATTTATCTGGAAAGAATATTTTTGTTAAAAATTCAGACCATTTAGAATTATTAGGACACATCCAACAACCAACTCTTGAGTAGCCGTATTCATAGGCTTTATTATATTCTACATTTTCCTTTAATAAATATAGCCAAATATCCACTTCTTTCCAATCTATGATAGGTGAGAAAACCATCTGTTTTTCTATTTTAGGACTTTGAGATATTTTAGAATATTGGCTCCTCCCAATTGATTCATTCCTCCTAATACCATAATATGTAAGTATTTTATTTTCTTTACTTATGTCGTGAAATAATTTACCTATAGGCCCTGTCTTAAAAATACTACAGCACCAACTTATTATTCTACTTGGTGGCCCCATTCTATCAACGAGCTTAAAAAAGTCATGTTTTGAAGTATCTGGAACTAAAAAAGGTGGTAGGTCTTTTTCTCGGAGTTTGTTTATATAGTCATAAGTAGTTGGGAATTCTAAAGTAGTATCTCCAAATATGTGTAACAAATGATTATCTTGTAATGATTTTCTGACTAAATCAGATACAACCGTAGAATCTTTTCCTCCACTAAAAGAAATAATTTGGTACCTATCAGAAAATACTTTAGTTGTCTTTTTTATAATATCTGATGAATAATTGATTAAACGATTTATATGTTTATCATTGTAATCAATAAATTTTGTAAAGTCCACCTTTTTAGTATTATCTTCAATTCTTTTTTTTATTTGTTTTATTTTTCTGTCTGTTATTTCAACTTCATAGATATCTGAAAGATTGAAGTTTGCTTTTTCTCCATCTATATAATATCTAGATTTATGATCCTTCCAAATATTCTCTTTCGCAAAGTTTACTTGGAATATTTCACTCAGAAGGATCCTTTCTTCCATAAAAACTGGCCGAATGTCTGGGGCCATATATATTAAATCTGCATTACAACTGGGACAAGTTAAATCTAACATTTTATTTTTATCTGCTACAAATTGATCTAGTATAGGAGAGTATTTATTAATATATTTACTTATTTCACCATTGCTTAATTCACAATTTTTTAATAAATGCTTAAACTTACTAATTAAATATTCAATTAATTCGGTAAAACTTTCTTTCTGATAAGGAATGATAATTTTATATTTATCTTCTAAATTAGAGGTGAAGGCATTATACTTATCATTAGTTTGGTATAGTATTTTTTCAAAACCCCGTTCTAATTTACTAGGATACTTATTATTGCTTTTATTATTATTAAACCAATTATTTATCTTCAGTTTAAAATTATCTATCCAATCATCAAAATTACTCTTTTTTAATTTATAGTCTAAAAAAACGTTTTCAGAATCACTATTTTTCTCTAAAGTTTTTTCAATAATTAGATCATCAATATCGCTATAATTTTTATTGAATAGATCGTAAAGTTTACTACTGTTCTTCTCAGTACTTTGAGAAATATTTACTGAACCAATAATTGGGACTTTACAATCTTTACACCAATATATATTCATCTATCTAAGTTCATTTTATTCCTACTAGCATCAAAACAAAAATTAGGTCATATTTATCACAATATCTAATGATTTTTAGATACCTCAAGTAATCTATATTTTATTTATCTTCATTGAATTTATTCTCTAATTCATGAAGTGTATAATCCGGTCGGAAATCCCGGTCAGAGTGCTCATCTAATTTTTTCATATCTTTCCAGCATTGAGGGTAGTTTTGATAAATATATTTGATTTCTCTTAACGTTTTTAAGGGACACAGATAACAGGATACTCTATCCAAGGATTCATATAATCCATCCCATGTAAAATTATTTCTATAGCAATATTTTAGATTATCATCTTCTGTACTTCCCAATTCAACCAATGGATATATAATATTCCTTTCATTGTTATTTGTTATTCTATGAAGTTCATTATAAGCAATACCATGAAATTCGGTGACCTCGTTTTTATTATATTTATTATTTAAATATTTTCTCGTCTTATCTCGTTTTAAGGCAGTACACCACCGGTTCATAAAATCCATCCAGCCATATCCTTTTTTACCTTTATTTTTGCCTTTTGTTTTTATATGATCTTTGAACCAATAGTCAAATTTGATTATTAATTTAGTTACTTCCATTCCAATATGTTTTTCTACTTTTTCAATATTTCTATAGATTTCAGGAAATTCTTTTGTTGTATCTACAAAAACAATTTCATCTATTCTAATATTTTTTTCGATCATCTCAAGTAACATTGCTGTACTATCTTTACCTCCTGAAAACATAACAATATGTTTGGTATTATTCTTCATTTAATCTCCTTTCTAAATAGGTTTTACTGATTGATCTATAGACATAAAAAAATGCAATATACTTCACTTAATCTTCAGTAAAATATATTGCATATGCTGTTATTTACTTTTATAGATAGGGAAAGTATCTGTAAATAATTCTTATTGTAAAGTTTTATCTACAGGAAAAAATGGTAGGATTATTTTTAAATAAGATAATTAATTAAATGTTGGTAAGAATTACTGTTTCAAATATATTATAAAATGCAGAGGATAATATATTTAGGTAAATATTAGACCTAAACTAACTTTGTAAAAATTCTTTGTCTTTCTTTTGTCTTAATTTGAGTGCTTCATTTTTGGTGAGGCCAATGAATTCATTCTCTTTAAAATCGATTTCATCGGGATAGAATTCAAACAGTTCTTCTTTTTCACCAGTCTCAAAAGTAACTATTACTTTTGGCATGGGATCAAACAAACTTTCTGGTCTTTTGGTTATTTCCGCTTTTACAATTTTTGATTTTGAAGGTTTAGTCATGTTACACCCCTTTTTTATTGATATAATTTAACGATTAATATTAATAAAACTAAATGTCCTTAAGTAACTAATGTCATTTTGATTTCTTTACAATATTCTTGTCAATATACATTTTCTTCTTTTCCATTTACTTAACTTCATCTTCTTTGCCCCCTTTCAGTTTTCTGTAAGCTCGAATCTAATCTGCATTTGCCGGATCGGATGCTAGGTTAATAATTATGGTACTATCTTCATCTTTTTATACTGTAGTAACTTCTTCTAATTCTTTGCACATAAATTATTCCTTTTAAATAATGGATATTGCAATAAAAATTAAATTGCTTTCTTCTCTCCATCGTTCAATTCTAGGACAGGGGTATCAAAAATATCCTCATACTTGTCACCTTCAAAAGTATGGATAGGAACAATATATTTAGGTTTCACTGCTTCAATCAAAAGTATCTATGCCAGCAGGACCACTTGTATGAATTTTGTGTATTGTAAAATTACGTTGTTTTAAATAATTGACAAGTTGTTTTTTCCGTGGTTTTTGTAAATATCCCTTCCACACTGAATATATCAAATTACCACCATCAATATTATCGATATGTTCAAGATCTTTTTGCATAGAAGGTCTGACTAATATTACATATTTATCCGGAATTTTAGTTATCTCTTTTTATTCACTTTCTACTCCTTTTGGTAACTAGGTTAAAATTAATAATCTAATATCTTAGTGTCTGCCAAAAGTTAGCGGTAATATCCAAATGTTAGTTGAAATTTTTTATGGAGAGGTACAATATTCATAATTTTCTTAGAAAATTTTAAGTATTCTAACTTTCTCTTTTCTTAACTAATTTTTCTACACTTTCCTGAATCAGATTTAATTTTTGATAATTATTAACCCTT
>JAIPEX010000064.1 GCA_021736945.1 Halanaerobiales bacterium
ACATTAATGAACAAACTAAAGAATTAATTGATAATATGATAGATTCCATGGAAGCAGCAGAAGGTATAGGTTTAGCTGCTCCCCAAATTGGTATATTACAACGTGTTATAATTGTAAAAATTGAAGATGATTTAAAGGTGACAATTAATCCTGTCTTAATTAAAGAAAAAGGAAAGTCTATGGCAGAAGAAGGTTGTCTTAGTGTCCCTGAGAGAAGAGGTTTAGTGGAAAGACCAGAAGAAATTAAAGTTGAAGGATTAAACGAAAAAGGAGAAAAAGTAAAGTATGAACTTGAAGGATTAAAAGCAAGAGCTTTTCTTCATGAAATTGATCATTTAAATGGAATATTATTTGTAGATAAAGCAATCGAAATCAAAGATGAAGATTCGGAGTGATAAAATGAATATTGTATTTGCAGGTACACCTGATTTTGCAGTACCGAGTTTAATAAAGTTAAGTGAAAAAGATGAGATAAACATCAAAGCAGTTATTACTCAACCTGACCGAAGACGTGGTAGAGGCAAAAAATTACAATATACTCCAGTTAAAAAAGAAAGTTTAAAACGAAGTATAAAGGTATTACAACCTAAAAATATAAACAGTGATGAAATGATTAATAAATTTAAAGAGATGAATTTGGATCTCATAGTAGTAGTGGCATATGGTCAAATACTTTCTAAAAAACTGTTGGATTTGCCCGAAAAAGGATGTATTAATTTACACGCTTCTTTGTTACCTGAATACAGGGGTTCTAGCCCCATACAACAGGCTATATTAGATGGCAAAGATAAAACAGGGGTAACAACAATGTTTATGGAAGAGGGCTTAGATACTGGAGATATTATCTATCAAAAAGAAGTTGATATTAAAGCAAGTTTTAATGCAGGTGACCTGCATGATAAGTTAGCTAAAACAGGGGCAAAATTACTAACTAAAACTGTCCTTGATTTGAAAGAAAATGATGTTCCCAGAAAATCACAAGATGAATCAAAATCAAGTTATACCGGCCAGTTGTCAAAAAAAGATGGTTTAATAGATTGGACAAAATCTAGTCAAGATATTTACTATTTAGTAAAAGCTATGAATCCCTGGCCGGGCTCTTTTACTTATTTAAACGGAAAGCTATTAAAAATATTTGATGTAGATATTATTGATAATAATACTGAAATGAAACCAGGTAGTGTAGTCAATGCTGACCCTGATTTTGGTCTTTTAGTCCAAACTGGTGATGGTGTAATTAAAATAAACAGATTACAATTAGCTGGTAAGAATAAAATGTCTTCTTCAGATTTTCTAAGAGGATATGATATTGAAGAAGGTATACAATTGGATAGCGAAAAGGAGTGATAGGAATTGTTTTTATATGATCCTACTATAATAATGTTAATACCTGTACTATTGATTTCAATGTATGCTCAATATAAAGTGAAGAGCACTTTTAATAAATATTCTGAAATTAGTACTAATGTAAATAAAACCGCAGCTGAGATTGTTAGAGAACTATTAGTTGAAAATGGTGTTAATGATATAAAGGTTAAAAGAATTGAAGGAGATTTAAATGATCATTATGACCCTAAAAATAAAGTATTAAATTTATCCCAAAATATTTATGCTAGTAATTCAATTGCTGCTATTGGGGTAGCTGCTCATGAAGCCGGTCATGCTATTCAGGATGCAAAAGGATATACTCCATTAAAGTTGAGAGCCAATTTAGTACCAGCAGCTAGCATAGGTTCAAGCTGGGGTCTTCCAATGGCTATTATTGGATTTTTCTTACAAACGCAATTTTTAATAGCCTTGGGTTTTATTATGTTCTTGGGAGCATTTATATTCCATTTAGTCACCTTACCTGTAGAATTTAATGCAAGCAAAAGAGCTTTAACTTTGTTAAAAAGCAATAATATATTAAATCCTAAAGAATTAAAAGGTGCTAAAAAAGTATTAAGAGCAGCAGCTTTCACCTATGTATCAGCTACCTTAGTTGCTTTAGTTAATTTAGTTAGAATTGCTGTCTTATTTGGGATGGGTAGTAATGACTAAAAAGAATTTATTAAAATTTAATTTAGATGATTTGAAAAAAGAATTTAAAGGAAATAATATAAAAGGTTTTAGAGCAAAACAGGTTTTTAACTGGATATACAGAAATGGAATAATAGAGTTTCCAAAAATGAGTAATCTTCCACAGGATCTTATAAACAAACTAACCAAAAATTATGAAATTGCAGATTTGAATTTAAATAAAAAACTAATTGCTAAAGATGGTACTCAAAAATATCTATGGAAAACTAAAGATGATAACTTGTTAGAAAGTGTTTTTTTACCTTATGAAGAAGAAAATAGATATTCCATCTGTGTTTCAAGTCAAATTGGTTGTTCAATAGGTTGTAAATTTTGTGCGACTGGTCTCGATGGTTTAACACGTGATTTAACAGTTTCAGAAATAATAGAACAGATTTTAAAAATACAGATTGATATAAGTAAAGAAAACTTTGGAAACCCTAAAATAACTAATATTGTATTCATGGGAATGGGGGAACCTTTTTTAAATTATGACAATGTGATGAAAGCGGTATCTATCTTAAATGATAAAAAGGGATTTAATATTGGAATGAGAAAAATTACAATCTCTACTTCCGGTATAATTGAAAAAATTAAAACTTTAGCAGAAAAAAACCAACAAATTGGTTTAGCAATTTCGCTTAATGCCCCAAACGACCAATTAAGAAATAAATTGATGCCGATTAATAAAAAATATAATTTAGATAGATTAATGGAAGCTGTTAATTATTATATAAGAAAAACTAATCGACGTGTAACATTTGAATATGTTTTAATGAAGGGGATTAATGATAAAGAAATTCATGCTGAACAATTAATTGCACTTTTAAAAAATAAATTAGTTCATGTGAATTTAATTCCTGCTAACCCGGTACCAGAACTTGATATTAAAAGACCTAAATCGAATGTTGCTCAATATTTCAAAAAAAGGTTAGAAGATAACAATATTTCAGCTACAATTAGAGTTGAAAAGGGGACAAATATAAAAGCAGCTTGCGGACAGCTGAGAGCCAGCTACCAAAATGGGGGATAAATATGAGTTTTGATTTTTTCACTAATATTGGAAATAATAGAGAAAATAATGAAGATAACTATTTAATTTTGCAGCCTAAAAAGATTCAGGCCATTTTAGCAGTCGCTGATGGTATGGGGGGGCATAATGCTGGAGAAGTGGCCAGTAAAGTTGCGATAGATACAATAAAAGAATTTTCTTTTAATTTTGAAAAAGATATAATAACTCAAATTGAATCTGTTGTAACAAAAGCTAATGAAAATATTTTTAATTATTCTGAACAAAAAGATGATTATAAGGACATGGGAACTACTTTAACCCTTTGTTTGATAAAAGATAACTCCCTTTATTTTGGTCATGTTGGTGATAGTAGGCTTTATATTTATAGTGATAAGTTGAATCAAATTACCACAGATCATTCTTTAGTAAACGACTTGGTAGAAAACAAAACTATTAAACCGGATGAAGCATTTGATCACCCTAATAAAAATATTATAACACAAGCACTTGGTGTGGATCGTGATTTAGAAATTCAAACTGGTCAAACCGGTATTGAATCTGATGATATAATCATGTTATGCACAGATGGTCTAACAGATATGGTTAGATTTGAAAGTATTGAAAAAGTATTTCAACAAAATGAAAAAGTTGATACGATATTAGATACATTGGGAAATAAAGCGTTACATAACGGTGGCAATGATAATATTACAATAATAATGGGAAAGTTATAATTATATGAGGTGTCGATATGATTGGTAAATTATTAAATGAGAGATACAAAATAAAAAAACAAATTGGCAGCGGTGGAATGGCATTAGTTTATGAGGCACAAGATATTTTATTAGATAGAAAAGTAGCCATAAAAATGCTAAGGCCAGAATTTGTTTCTGACGAAGATTTTATTAATAAATTTCGTCATGAAGCAAAAGCTGTGGCTAGAATTACTCATCCAAATGTGGTAAGTATTTATGATATTGTAGAAAGTGAAGACAGTCTATATTTAGTCATGGAATATATTGAAGGTAAAGATTTAAAAACATTAATTAAAGAACGTGAAAAACTATCAATAGTAGAAGCCCTGGACATAGCAAACCAGGTAACTGCTGGTGTAGAAGTAGCTCACAATAATAATATAATACATTGTGATATAAAACCCCATAATATTTTACTGACTAAAAATAATCAAATTAAAGTTACGGACTTTGGTATTGCCAGAGCAGTATCCACCTCTACAATGACAATAACAGATACCATAATGGGTAGCGCTCATTATTTTTCACCAGAACAAGCCCAAGGAAAAGAAATAAATACATATTCTGATATATATTCAATCGGGGTTGTCTTATATGAAATGATCTCTGGAGAAGTTCCATTTAAGGGTGATAGCCCAATTTCTGTGGCCTTAAAACATATACAAAATGAGCCTGAAGAATTGAAAAATATAATGCCTTCTATACCTAAGCAAGTCAATGAATTGGTAATGAAAACTTTATCTAAAGATCCTGAAGATAGATTTAGTAATGCTTCTGAATTAAGGGAAGAATTAGTAAATACATTAAAAAATATAGAAGCTGCAGAACAGTATAATAAAGATGAATTCCAAGAAGGAAATAATGATACAAAGGTTTTGAAAAAATCAGAAATAAAAAAGAAGGGTTTAAATAATCAAAAAGAAAATGTCCAAAAAGATAATGATGAGAATAGCTCAAAAAGTAAATCTCAAAAATATTTTTCACCTGATTCTAAAAACAAATCTAAATTAAATAAATGGATAGTCTGGATATTAGTGATTGTTCTTTTAGCTTCTGCCTCTGTATTTGGTTTAGTATATTTTTTCAAAGTATATACAGAAGTTCCAATTGTAGAAGTACCTAATCTAATTAATACTGAATTTGAAAAAGCAAAAGATATAGCCTCTGAGCAGGGTTTAAGTTTGAAAAAAGCTGAAGAAGATGTTTTCCACAATGATGTGAAAAAAGGTCATATAGTTACTCAAGAACCAAGAGCGGGTGAGAGAGTAAAACAAACTAGACAAATTGTTGTTACAGTTAGTAAAGGCCCTAAAGTTGTAGAAGTTCCTGATTTTAAAGGAAGACCTTTAAGAGAAGTAGAAGTATTATTAGATAACTTAGGTCTTCAGGTTGAAGAATTTGTATATGAGTATAGTGAACAGTATGATGAAAATTATGTAATTTCACAAGCCCCTGAACCAGGAAGTGAAATAGAGGTCAATACAAAAGTTAAATTAACTGTTAGTAAGGGCCCAAAACCTATTATGGTTACAATGCCTTCATTATTAGGAAAAGATAAAGAAGAAGCCTTTAATTTAATTACTCGTAATGGCTTAGAAGTAGGTAAATTGAATTATGGAAAGTCAACAAGGTATGATGAAGGTTTAGTAATGAAACAGGAATATGAGGCAGGTAAAAATGTGCCTGAAAATTCATCTGTAAATATTGGAATTAGTACAGGGTTAGTTAATCAGGGTAATTTTGAAGAACATAGAACTAATATTGGCATAAATATCGTAGGAAGTAGTGAACAAGAAATCAAAATAGTAGTTAAAGATAGTAATGGTGAGGAAGTTGCATATCAGAAAATTCATAGCCCGGGTGAATATGTAAATAGGACAATTTACAGTGTAGGCCCTACGGTTTTAGAAATATATAGAGATGGTGAATTAATTAAAACACAAGAAATTGGCAAATAATAGGAGGTTATTAATGGAAGGTATTATAACTAAAACTTTAGGTGGGTTCTTCTTTGTCAAAACAAATGGAGAAATCCATAAATGCAGGATTAGAGGGAAAATACAAAAACAAGTTTATCCTGGAGATATTGCAGAAATAAATTTAGAAGATAAAATTGTAGAATCTGTACAAAAAAGAGAGAATTTGCTTACAAGACCAAAAGTAGCAAATGTAGAACAAACAATTATTTTAATATCACTTAAAAGTCCACCAATGAATAAAGATTTATTGGATAGATTTATTTTAATGGCTGAGTCCTCTGGGTTAATCCCTCTTATAGTATTTAACAAAATAGATCTTGTAGATAATTTAGAAGAATATAAAGAAGATTTAGCTGTTTATTCTGAAATAGGTTATGATACTTATTATATAAGTGCAAAAAAACATGAAGGTTTAGATAATTTATATCAAGATTTAGAAAACAAAATTTCAGTTATTGCTGGACCAAGTGGAAGTGGTAAATCTACTTTAATTAATAGCATTGTTGAGGATGTAGAACTTCCTACCAATGAAGTTAGCGAAAAATTAAAAAGAGGAGTTCATACTACAAAACATGTTGAATTAATTACATTACCTAGTAAAGGATATGTTGCTGATACTCCAGGTTTTACTAATATAAATATAGAAAATATTGAGTCTGATAGTTTAAGATATTATTTTCCTGAGTTCAAAGAGTATGAAGACCTTTGTAAGTTTAGCACCTGTAGTCATACCCATGAACCCGGATGTGCAGTCAAAGACGCTCTACAAGAAGGGGTTATAGACCAGGGAAGATATGATAGTTATAAGGAAATATATAAAGAATTACAAGAAAAAGAGGATGATATATATGGTTAATTTTTCTCCTTCAATTTTATCCGCTGATTTTAGTAGATTAAAAGAAGAAATAGAAAGTGTTAAAGATGCTAAATACCTTCATCTAGATATTATGGACGGTCGCTTTGTTCCCAACATAACTTATGGTCCTATGGTTATTGAAGCTATTAGACCATATAGTGAACAAATTTTTGATACCCATTTAATGATAGTTGAGCCCGAAAAATATATTGAAGATTTTGCTAAAGCAGGTAGTGATATTATAACTGTTCATGTTGAGGCAACTGATCATGTACATAGGGCTATTCAGATGATTAAAGCTAATGGGTGTAAAGCTGGAGTAACTTTGAATCCAGCAACTTCTTTATCGACAATAGAAAATATAATTGATGATGTAGATTTAATTTTAATAATGTCTGTAAATCCAGGTTTTGGTGGACAAAATTTTATTCCCCAAATGTTAGATAAAGTTAAAAAATTAAACCAAATGATCCAAAAAAGTAAGACTGAAACATTAATTGAGATTGATGGAGGTATTAATTTTAATAATATTAAGGAAATTGTAGATGCTGGTGTAGATATAGTAGTTAGTGGTTCTGCAATTTTCAAAGGTATACCCCAAGAAAATCTTAATAAGTTCAGAAAAATATTGGAAGGCTAGTGATTTAATTGGATAAAACACTTATAGTATTAAATGGTGTTTTTAATAATCAAAAAAAGAAGTTCCAAAAAATAGTTAAAGAATATGATAAAATTATTGCTGTGGACGGTGGTTATAAATTTTTAAAGGATATTATAGATAGAGAACCTGATATTCTAATTGGTGATTTCGATTCTATTGGACGGAGTTCTAAACTATTAAAGAATTTTAATGGGGAAATTTATGAATTCAACAGTGATAAAGATAAAACCGATGGTGAATTATCAGTTGATTATTGTCTGGAAAATAATCTTAAAAATATTACTTTCATTGGAGCTACTAGAGGTCGTTTAGATCAACAATTTGGTAATATATTATTATTGGAATATGCAACCGACCGAGATATAAATGCTAATATAGTAGAACCTGGTATAGAAGTAGATTTGATAACTGATAAGAAAATTATTCAAGATAAAGCAGGATATACATTATCTCTTTTTTCTTTAAGTGATGAGACAGTGATTAAAAGTTTAGAAGGTTGTAAATATGATTTAAATAATTATACCTTAGATAGGGCAAGTAGTAGAGGTATAAGTAACATTGTTAAGACAGAAAAAGCTTTAATTAAAGTAGAATCAGGAAAATTATTAGTCTTTATCTGCAAAAAATGTTAACGGGAGTAAATTATGAGAAAAATTGATAGTGAAATTATTACAAAAGAAATAAAAGAAGCTGTCCAGACTGCGAATTATTCTCTGGAACAAAACTTAATACAGAAATTAAAAAATGCAGCCAAAAATGAAAATTCTAAATTAGGTAAAAATGTTTTAAATGAATTAATAAAAAACGCTAAAATAGCACGCGAAGAAAATATTCCAATATGTCAAGATACCGGTATTGTAGTCATTTTTGCTGAAGTTGGTAATGATGTAAAAATAGATGGTAACTTGTATGATGCGATAAATTATGGAATTAAAATTGGTTATAACGAAGGATACTTAAGGAACTCAGTAGTAGAGGATCCTTTTAAAAGAGAAAATACTGGGGACAATACTCCTGCAATTATATATACTGATTTTGTAGATGGGGATAGGCTAAATCTGAAAATATTGATAAAAGGCGCCGGCAGTGAAAATATGAGTAAAATTAAAATGTTTAAACCTACTTCGACAAAAGACGAAATCATTGAATTTATTATAGATACTGTGGAGAATGCTGGTGCAAATGCTTGTCCACCTTATATTTTAGGAATTGGTATTGGCGGTACTTTTGAAAAAGCAGCTCTATTATCAAAAAAAGCTTTAGTTAAGGATTATCAAGGAGATATTTATCTAGAAGAATTTGAAAAGAAAATTTTAAAAGAAGTAAATAAGACAGGTATTGGGCCGGCCGGCTTGGGAGGAAATACTACTGCGTTAGATGTAAATATTTTGACTCATCCTTGCCATATTGCTTCTTTACCAGTAGCTGTTAATGTAAATTGTCATGCTTCAAGACACATAAAGATATCTATATAAGCAGGTGAAAAAATGAAAATTAAAACTCCTTTAACCGATGAAAAAATAAAAGATCTTAAAGCAGGAGATAAAGTTTATCTAAGTGGTTATATTTATACAGCAAGAGATCAAGCACATAAAAAGTTATATAAGCTTATTAAAAATAATGAAGAACTTCCGATTGATTTAAATAATTCTGTATTATATTATACAGGACCTGCTCCAGCTCCACCTGATCAAACTATAGGAGCATGTGGGCCGACTACCAGCTATAGAATGGACGAATATACTCCAGCTTTACTTCAAAGAGGTTTGAAGGGAATTATTGGTAAAGGTCCTAGAAGCAAAAGGGTTGTCGAGTCTTTAAAAGAACATAAAGCATTATATTTTGCTGCAATAGGCGGAACAGCTGCTTTATTGTCTAAAAAGATTATTGAAGCAAAAGTTATTGCTTATCCAGAGCTAGAAACTGAAGCAATTAGATTACTTAAATTAAAAGAATTTCCTCTTGTAGTTATTAATGATATTTATGGTAATGATTATTATGAAATCGGCCAGAATAAATTCAAAGAAACGAGGTAATTACATGAATTTTAAAGAGGCTTCTTTAAAATTACACAAAAAATTACGCGGGAAACTAACTGTAGAGAGTAAACATCAGTTAGCAAATAAGGAAGACTTAAGCTTACTTTACACTCCCGGAGTAGCTGAGGTATGTAAAAAAATAAGTGAAGAAAAAAATAACATTTATGATTATACTATTAAAAATAATAGTGTAGCAGTTATTAGTGATGGAAGTGCTGTTTTAGGTTTGGGAAATATTGGCCCCGAAGCAGCATTACCAGTAATGGAAGGTAAAGCTATTTTGTTAAAAAGATTTGCAGGAGTAGATGCTTATCCACTTTGTATAAAAAGAAATGAAGTGAATGAATTTGTACAAAACATAATTAATTTAACTTCTACTTTTGGAGCAATTAATTTGGAAGATATTCAAGCACCATTTTGTTTTGAAATAGAAGAAAAACTAAAAGAAAAAACTAATATACCTATTTTTCATGATGACCAGCATGGAACTGCGATTGTAGTTTTGGCTGGTTTATTTAATTCACTTAAACTAGTTAATAAAAATATAGAAAACATTAAAATAGTTATTGCAGGAGCAGGAGCAGCCGGTTTTGCAGTTACTCAATTATTATCAACAGCGGGAGCTGAAAATATTACAGTTGTTGATAAAAAAGGCATTGTATATAAGGGACGAAAAGAAAATGATAAATATTTAGATCAGTTAAGTGAAATCACAGGAAGTAAAAATTCAGGAACTTTAAAAAAGGCTGTTGAAAATACTGATGTATTTATTGGTGTATCAACTGGGGGTATTTTGACTGAAGAAATGGTTAAAAGCATGAAGCAAAAACCAATTATTTTTGCTTTAGCCAATCCAGATCCAGAAATCAAGCCTCAAAAAGCATACAAGTCAGGAGCTTATATTGTGGCAACTGGAAGGTCAGATTATAAAAATCAGATAAATAATGTTTTGGCTTTTCCTGGTATATTTAGAGGTTTATTGGATTCTCGTGCTTCTGAAGTAAACGAAAAAATGAAGTTGAAAGCGGCAATTGAAATAGCAGGATTAGTCGGAAATGAGTTATCTGAAAAGAAAATCATCCCGGATGTTTTTAATCAAAAAGTAGCCTTAAAAACAGCTATTACAGTTGCTGAAGAAGCGGTAAAAACTGGAGTGAGTAAATCAGACTTAAGTATTGGTGAGATAAAACAGAAGATAAAGAATAATATAGGAAAAAAATAAAATGGAGCTTATTCAATTAATATTGAATAAACTCCGTTATAAAAAATATATTAATATGCACGTTGAACTTTATTAGCTTTTAAACATTTTGTGCAAACTGTAATTTTTTGTTTTTTACCATCTACAATTGCTTTAACTTTTTGAAGGTTTGGTTTTTGAGTACGGCTACTTACACTGGTAACGTTTCTACCAACTCCACCTTTTTTCTTAGCTTTACCACGTCTTCTTATTCTATTAGCATTATTGCTGCCTTTGCCGCATATTTCACAATATTGAGCCATTTGTTACACCTCCTGTGTCTTATATAACTTTTCAGTCAAATATCATTTTAACACATAATGACTGGTTGTGACAAGTAGTTTATCATATTAATTTCAGTTTATTAAGGTTAATGTTGCAAGATTCAGTAATATATAGTAAAATTACAATGTATATAAAGAGAGGTGAAAATCATGGTAAAAGAAATTAATAATGACTTAGGGAAAATTTTTATAGCTGAAGAGGTCATTGAAAATATTGCCGGATTATCAGCAATGGAATGTTATGGTCTCGTAGGGATGTCATCAAGAAATATGCAGGATGGTATTGCAGATCTCCTTGGTTTAGATAATCTTAGTAAAGGTGTGTCTGTAGAAATTGATGAAGATGAAGTTTCAATAATTCTAAATATTGTAGTTGAATATGGAACAAATATTCATGAGGTTGCAAATAATATAATTGAAAGAGTAAAATATACTTTAAAAAACAGAGTAGGTATTGAAGTAGATAATATAGAGATAAACGTCCAGGGAGTGAGAATAGGTAATGGTACAGAATGAGGAAATAAAAGTCATTGATGGAGATACCTTTAGGAAAATGTGTTATGGTGCTCTTAATAAGCTGAAAGACCAGCAATCATATATAGATTCATTAAACGTTTTTCCTGTACCTGATGGTGATACAGGAACTAATATGTTGTTAACATTTCAGGAAGCAGTTGAAAATCTTGAACAATCTAGTTCTAATAGAATAGATAGTTTAACACAAGCCCTTTCAAAAGGTGCTTTAATGGGTGCTCGAGGTAACTCCGGTGTTATTTTATCCCAGTTACTAAGAGGATTTTCAGAAGCAAATAAGTATAATAAAACAATGAAAAATGAAGATCTGATTAAATCTTTATCAGAGGCTTCACGCATCGCATATCAAGGTGTTTTAAAACCAGTTGAAGGAACTATATTAACAGTAGCTAGAAAAGCTGCTAGAAGGGCTGAAAAGCTTGAAGAAACTGAAAATATTGAAGAATTATTACAAAAAGTTATTGACACTGCTCATAAAGCGTTAAATAAAACACCTGACCAATTACCTCAGTTAAAAGAGGCTGGAGTGGTCGATGCGGGCGGACAAGGCTATCTAACAATTTTAGAAGGTATGTTAGCTGGATTAACTGGAAAAGAACAAATTAGTACAGAAACTACTGTTAAAAAAGAAACTAAGGAAGAAGTTGAAGAGTTGAAATACGGATATTGTACTCAAACATTAATAAATGTTGCTGGTAAGAATGTAAATATAGACGAAATAAAAAATGACATTGAACAATTCGGAGATTCATTAATGGTAGTTGGTGATGAAGATATTATTAAAATTCATATTCACACCAATCACCCAGGTATTATTCTTGAATATGCCTTAAAAACAGGTAGTTTAAGAGATATAAATATAGACAATATGAAATTACAAAATGCTGAAATGAGAGAAAAAAGTGAAATGAGACAGAAAGAAGAATATGAGAATCTTAAGGATAAAGAAAATAAAGAACTTGATCAAAAACTAATAAAAAATACTAAAACAGAAAAATTAGAAAGAAAAACAGGAATAATTGCTGTTGCTAAAGGAAAAGGAATAAAGAATATATTAATGGAACTTGGAGTAGATTTAATTATTGATGGTGGTCAATCAATGAACCCCAGCACAAATGATTTTGTGGATGCCATAAATCAAATTGAACAGAATAAAATAATAATATTACCTAATAACAAAAATATTATTTCAGCCGCAAAACAAGCTTCTTCAATTTCTGAAAAGAGTATTGAAGTGGTTAATACAAAAGCAATTCCTGAGGCTATTGCAGCGTTATTAGTATTTAATGATAATGATGAACTAAGTGAAATTAAAGCTGCAATGGAACAAGAAACAACTTCTGTGAAAACTATTGAAATAACAAATGCAGTTAAAGATTCAAAAGTTAATGGTTTTGAAATAAAAGAAGGCGATGTAATAGGTATAGTTGATGGTAAAATAATAGCTGCTGGAGATACAGAATTAAAAGTTGTTAATGATGTAATTAATCAAGTATGGGATGATGAAGATTTAATTACTATTTATTATGGTGACGGTGCTGATGAAAAAGAAGCGAAAAAAATTAAAAAATCTTTTCAAGAGAAATCAGATGACGCTGAAATTGAAATTTATAAAGGTGGTCAGCCACTTTATCCATATATAATATCAATGGAATAATTTTTAATAAGGAGAAATAATATGAAGATAGGGATTTTAACTGATAGTACCTGTGACTTACCGGATTCTATTATTAAAGAATATAATATTGAATTCATTCCTTTAACAGTAAGGATAGGGGATAAACAGTATA
>JAIPEX010000065.1 GCA_021736945.1 Halanaerobiales bacterium
GAAATTTCAATTGTCCAAATTGTACATTTAAATACCATAGAGATTCAGTTGGTGCAATTAACATTTTAAAAAAGTATACAATCGGCACTTTAGAAGGTAAGCCCGATTGGTTAGAAGGTGAATTGACCTCACCCTTTGGTGTAAGATACAATTCTAACTCCATTAGTTGCCAGACTAATTGGAATTCTAGACCTTTTAAAAGTCGGAGGATTTCAGCGTAATATTAGTTTGGAAGATGGTCTTGAACTATTAAGAATCCTCGTTCGTGAGTTTAGCTAACGGGCGGGGAGTAGGTCAAAAAATTAGGTTTAGTAATATTAATAGTTGGTATTATATATTTAACACTTATAGGTCATAAATTAATTCCGGAACGGATCGGAACTAATGATAATCTATTTGAAGAATTTGAAATGAAGGAATATTTGACAGAAGTGGTAGTAGAAGAAGAGTCACCTTTGATTGGTAGGACTCTTGAGGATTTTAAAAATAGTACTGGTATGGATATGGATACTGTTATGTTAAATCGAGAAGATAATCAATATATTGAGTCTTCAACCCAAAAAGGGTGATCATTTAATAATTAGAGCTGATCATGAAACAATATTAAAAGTCATGAAACGGAATGAGCTGCGATTAGTTCCTCATAGTGATATTTATCAAAAAAATTTAAAAGACCCAATTAAAGGTCAAAAATTAATGGAAGTAGTAATTCCTTATGGTTCTTTCATGCAGAACCAAAGTATTTCAGAGGTGAATTTTATAGAACGTTATGGGGCAGCAGTTTTAGCTATTAGAAGAGGCGAAGGATTAACGCATAAAAGAATGCAAGATATAGAATTAAAACCAGGTGATGTAATATTACTTTTGGTCAATGAAGAAACAGCAGATCGTTTTAGAAGAAATGAAAATTTTATTGTTTCAAGAGAAATAGATACGAGAGATTATGAATTTTCCAAAGTAGTAAAAGCATTAACTATCCTCGTTGGTGTAGTAGCTTTAGCAGCTTTTAATATAATTCCGATCGTAATATCTGCACCAGGGGGAGTTATTGCTATGGTTGCTACTGGTTGTATAGACCACAAACAGATTTATGATTCAATTAATTGGGAAGTAATATTCTTGTTAGCTGGTTTGATACCATTGGGGATTGCAGTTGAAAAAACTGGGACTGCTCAATATATTGCTTATCAAGTCTTAGGCTTTTCAGAAAATTTTCCTCCAATAATTATTTTGGCGACCTTTTATTTTTTAACTGCTCTTATGACTAATATTATCAGTAATAATGCAAGCGTAATATTGATGATTCCGGTTGCTGTTGATGTTGCCCAAATTATAAATGCAAATGTTTTTTCTTTCATATTGGCAGTAACCTTTGCAGCAAGTACTGCTTTTCTAACTCCAATTGGGTATCAGACAAATTTAATGGTTTATGGACCTGGAGGATATAAGTTTAAAGATTATGTTGTAGCAGGTTTACCCTTGCAAATTTTATTAGGGATAGTAACTACATTTGGTATAGTATATTTCTGGGGACTTTAATGAGGTGATGAGATGGAAAAGTTAAAAATTATAGTAGACAGTGCATGTGATATACCGGATAAATTTTTAAAAGAAAACAATATAGAATTATTACCATTTAGAATTATTGTAGACCAGGAAGAATATTTGGATGGAATAGATATCGATACAGAACAACTATTTAAGTTTTTAGAGGAGAAACGACATATTACTACATCACAAGTCAGAGCTACTGATTTTGAAAATGCATTTATAGATTGTGCTGAAAAAGGATGGGATTGTATATATTTAGCTTTTTCTTCTAAAATGTCAGGCGCTTACCAGACCGCAAAATTAATATCGCAAAATGTAAAAGAAAAATATCCTGATTTTAATATGGAAGTCATAGATACTGAGAGTGGTTCGACTGCAATTGGTCTTTTAGTAGAAAAAGTAGTTCAGTTTAAAAATGACAATTTGCCTTTTGAACAAATAGTCCAAAAAACTAAAGAGCTTTCTAAAAAAGTTGAACACATTTTTACTTTAGAAAGTTTAGAGAGGCTAAAAACTGGAGGACGAATAAGCAAAACAGCTGCAATGGTTGGTGAATTTTTGAATATCAAACCAATATTAGAGGTAAACAATGGAAAAATAGAATTATTTAAAAAAGTGCGCGGTTATAATAAAGCCTATAAGAAAATACTAAAAATAATAGAAAAAAGAAACAACGATCTTAAAAATAAGCTAATCGGCATAAGTTACTCGGGGGAAAAAGAAAAAGCGATGAAACTAAAAGAAATGATTACTGAACACTTTGGAACAAAAGATTTTATGGTAAATATGATTAGTAATGTTTTAACAGTACATTTAGGAAGAAGTGGGGTAGGAGTATTTTTTATAAATGAAAAATAAAGAGGAATTCATATGGAAAAAAAGGTAGTTTATTTAAGATTATTTGGGGAATTAAATCAATTTTTTGAAAAAGAGAATCAAAGGGTCAGGACTATAAAATATAAAGATAGACAAACAATAAAAGATATATTAGAAGGTATTGGTGTACCTCATACTGAGGTATATTTTTTATTGAAAGAAAATCAACCTATTAGTTTTAATTACTTAGTGAAAAATGATGATTTTATAAGTGTTTACCCTATTTTTAGAAAAATTAATATTGAATCTTCACAAGAAACTTTAAGAAAAAAATTCCATTATCAACCTAAATTTATAGCAGATGCACATTTAGGAAAATTAGTTAGCTATTTAAGAATATTGGGATTTGATACCCTTTATTATAATGATTATGGTGATCAATTTATAGCGGAAAAATCCGCAGAAGATAATAGAATATTATTAACAAAAGATCACGGCTTATTAATGAGAAAAAAAGTAAAATATGGTTATTATATTAGAAATGATAACCCTCAAAAACAGCTTTCGGAAGTAATTCATCGTTATGATTTAAAAGACTATATAAATAAATCAAGCCGGTGTCCTAAATGTAATCATTTGTTAGAAAGTGTTCCTAAAGAAAAGATTATAGATAGATTAGAACCTAAGACTAAAAAGTATTATAATGAATTTTATATTTGCACTAATTGCGATCAAATATATTGGAAAGGATCGCATTTTGAAAAAATAGAAGAATTAATAAATGACATTGAGGATGAATTAAATAATGGGTTATAAGCACACAAAATATCCGGAGTGGTCTTGGTCACAATCAAGGGATAATATTTTCAGGACTTGTTTGAGAAAATATTATTTTCAGTATTATAAAAGTCATAACGGGTGGGAGTGGAATGCTCCAGAAGAAAATAAAAAAGTATATCGATTAAAAAAATTACAATCTACGGATACTATTTTAGGTAGTTCTGTTCATCACCTGTTACATAGAATAATCCATGAGGGACTACCATTGGAAAAAAAGATTTTAAATGATAAAATAAAAAAATCCTTGAATAATGCATTTAGGGAATCGCAAAATAAGCCTGCTTGGAAAGTCAACCCTTCTCAACATGTAATGTTAAAAGAAATTTATTATAATGATAAATTAAAAGATAGTAAAGTTGAATTTATTAATTATAAAAAGGAACAAATTATAAATTACCTGATAAATACTGATATAGTCGAAAATATCAAAAATTCTTATTATGTAAAATCCTTTGATACTGATACTTTTGAAACTATTGAATATAATAAAACCAAAATTTATGCTATTCCAGATTTGATTTATAAAAAAGCAAAAAATGAGAGTCCTTATATAGTTGATTGGAAAACCGGAAAAGAAAAAAATAGTAATAAAGATCAGTTGAAATTATATACATATTATTACTACCGTAAGTATAATTATACTGGAGAAATTAAAGCTTCTTTCATTTATTTATATGAACAAAAAATGAAAGAATATATCTTTGACGAAAAAATAATTAATGAAACCGAGAAAAAAATTGAAAAGAGTTTAAATGAAATGAAAGAATATTTACAAGATGAAAAATGGAACCAACCCTTAGAACAAGCTGTATTTAAAAAAAGGACTAACGATATTATCTGTAGTTATTGTAAATTCCGTGAATTATGTGATAGAGGATAAGAGGTGTAAAGTTTGGAATTACATTTAGATAAAATTCATAATAATAAAATATCAAAAGCGATAGCAGAATTTGATCTAATTGATAAAAACGATAAAATTTTAGTAGGATTGTCAGGTGGAAAGGACAGTTCTTTTCTACTTTATGCTTTAAAAATATTAAGCAAACATATGTCACTAAATTTTGATGTAAGTGCTGTTACAGTAGATTTAGGTTTTAAGGAAAGTAACCATTTATCTTATTTAAAATATTTATGTGATCAATTAGATATAAGTCTTAAAGTAATTAAAACAGATATATATAAATATATAAAAAACGTGGAAAATGGTAATCCTTGTTCAAAATGTGCCCACTTTAAAAAAGGGGCAATTGTTAATTATATGAAAGAAGAAGGTTATGAAAAATTAGCCTTTGGTCATCATTATGATGATGCAGTGGAGACATATTTAATGAGTATTCTTTATTCTGGACAGGTAAATACTTTACAGCCCAAAAGGTTTTTAAGTGATAATGAAGTATATATAATAAGACCATTGATTTACTTAAGGGAAAAAAGAATAATTGCAGCAAAAGACAGAATACAATATAAGGATACTTTTAAAAAGTGTCCTTATGATCAGGAAACTAAAAGAGAAGAAATAAAAGAGATTTTGAAAAAGATAAAGTTTAATAAACAAATATTCTATAATATTGCCTCAGCAATGAGGGAAAACTCTATAAAAGAGTTATGGCCTATCAAGAAAGATGAAGAAATATTAAGGGGAAAAATGCAATCTATTTGGACAAACTAATTTGGATAATTATATGTAATAATAGGAGTGATAATTTATGAGTAAAGTATATTTTGCAGACATAAGAGCTAGAAATAAAGAAAATAGTAAAATAGAAAAAATTAAAAAGTTATTTGATAAAGCCGAATTTGGAGATATGATAGAAAATGGAGATTTTACAGCTGTTAAACTTCATTTTGGAGAATATGGTAACGATGGATATATCAACCCTGTATTTGCAAGACAAGTTGTAGATAAGATTAAAGAACATAATGGTAAACCTTTTGTTACTGATACAAACACTCTATATTCGGGAATGAGACATAATTCAATTGACCACTTGACAGTAGCAAACTTACATGGCTTTAATTATTCTGTTTTAGATGCTCCAGTAATTATTGCTGATGGTTTGAAAAGAAAAAACTATTCTGAAATAACTATAAATGGTAAACATTTTCAAAAAGTTAAAATTGCATCTGATATTATTAATTCAGATGGAATGATAGTTATGTCTCATTTTAAAGGTCATGGAATGGCTGGATTTGGTGGATCTATTAAAAATATTGCTATGGGTTGTGCACCTGCTCCTGGCAAAAAAGAACAACACGATGCTGAAATAAAATCTGATAATGAGACATGTATTGCTTGTGGGAGATGTGCTGAAGTTTGTCCTACTTCCGCCATAAATGTTGATGATTATGCTGTTATTGATCCTGAAAAATGTATTGGTTGTGGAGAATGTATGACTGTATGTCCAGTTGATGCAATTTATATGGATGGAGAAACAGAGGTGGCACCTTTTATGGAAAGAATGACAGAATATGCTTATGGTGTTGCAAAAGATAAAGAGGACAAAATAGGTTATATTAATTTCTTAATGAATATTACCCCTGAATGTGATTGTGTTCCTTGGAGTGATGCACCAATAGTTAGAGATATTGGTATTTTAGCTTCGAAAGATCCTGTAGCTTTGGATAAGGCTAGTTATGACTTAGTTAATGAACAACAGGGTATTAAACATTCCGATTTAAAAGACAATTATGAAAGTGGAAAAGATAAGTTTAAAGGAGTAAGTAAAAATACCAAAAGCACTATTCAGCTCACTTATGGAGAAAAGATGGGAATGGGCGAAATGGATTATGAGTTAATTAAAATATAATAATTAATATGAGGTGGAAGAATGAAGGTAAAAAAACAATATATGAAACTTTTTTCTAAAAATATTTATTTGAACAAGAAAAAAAAGAAAGAAATAGTCGAAAAAGAGAGAAAAGAAGTAGAAAGCATTATGAGTAAATATGATGATCCCAAAGAAGCTTTTAATGAAGAAATGGAAGGAGCTATACCTAAAGCCCATCGAATCACTAAGGAAAATGCTGATTATGTTGAAGACATGGGTATAGTTAATGTTATTAAATTTTCAGGTAAAGTTCCTCACTTTAATATTAAAAGTAAAATGCAGATTGGTAATCTACCTCTTTTTCACATCACGAGCGGCTATAATCCAAAAAAAGGAGATTATGATGTAGCTCGTGGTATAATTTCAATTGGTAGTAAAGCTCGCGGTGTGATAGCGATAGGTAAATTAGCTTATGGATTAATTGCCATTGGAGGCATAAGTATAGGTGTATTATCGGTAGGAATACTGTCAGCAGGGTTATTCGCTGTTGCAGGAATTGCCTTTGCACTATTATTAGCATTAGGCGGTATTAGCATTTCAGCTGTAGCTTCATTAGGTATTGTAGCGCTTTCTTCTTTAGCTGCTTCTGGACAAGTAGCAATGGCTAATTTTGTTAAAACTGGTCAAAAAGTTAGTGAAAACCTGCCTGCTTGGTTCGCAATTATGGCTAATAATATAGGAAATGTGGTATTGATATTTGAATTAATTCTTATAGCAATATTAGTACTAGTTTTCTACTTTGATTATTATTCCAGATATAAACATAATGAATAGGTTTTAATCCCGTGAATAGCGGGATTTTTCTTTCATTTCTAGTAAAATACTTAGCAACATTCGGAGTTGAAGTAAATGGTAAAAGAACAACAAAAAACATTAAAATATAATTACATAGTTGAAGGGCCTATATTCAAGTCTTTAATCACTTTAGCCTGGCCAATAATGTTGAGTCAATTAATGCAGACTTTATATAATTTGGCAGACACATTATGGTTGGGTAGAGTGGGTCCAGAAGCTGTTGCGGCTATATCAATTAGTTTTCCTATTGTTTTTATGATGATTTCAATTGCAGCAGGATTAACTATTGCCGGAACTGCGTTAATAGCCCAACATAAGGGACAAGGGAACTTGATAAAAATCAATAATATAATAGGCCAACTATTTTCATTTATAGTATTTTTATCTATTGTCATTAGTGTGATTGGTTTTATCTTTGCTCGCAAGATAATTATCCTTATGGGAGCCGAGCCCGAAATAGTTGGTTCTGCAACCGCTTATCTGCGTACAATATTTGCTGGGATGCCATTTATGTTTGTTTTTTTCATTTTCTCTTCTATTTTGAGAGGAATTGGAGATACTAAGACTCCCTCTATTTTGATGTTCTTTTCAGTTACTCTAAATATAATATTAGATCCCCTTTTAATTTTTGGGATTGGTATCTTTCCACAATTAGATGTGGCTGGTGCAGCTTTAGCAACTATTATAGCAAGAGCTATTGTGGCTATCTATGCGTTAATCTTAATTAGAAAAGGCATGGAGGGATTTTATCTTAAAAGTGCAAATTTAAAATGGGATTTTAGTATTATAAAAAAAATTGTTAGAATAGGGGTTCCTTCCTCAGTTGAACAATCAATGATAGCGATGGGGCAACTTTTAATGACAAGTCTAGTAGCCAGTTTTGGAACCATGACATTAGCTGCTTATGGGATAGTGAATAGAATTATTAGTTTACCGACTATTTTAGCTTTTGGGGTCGGGGCAGCTGCAACTACCATGGTAGGTCAAAATATTGGAGCTGGTAAAAAACAGAGGGCAGAACGTACATCTAAAGTCAGTATTTCAATAATTTTTATTACGATGTCAGTTTTAGGTATAATTTTGTTTATAGAACCAGAATTTGTTATACGTATATTTAATGGGGCACCCGAAGTGGTTAAATTTGGGACTTCATATTTGAGAATAGTAGCTTTGACATTCGGATTTTTAGGAGCTTTACATGTGAGCAATGGAGTTTTTAAAGGAGCTGGAAAAACAGTTCCTCCCATGATAATTTCTTCTTCATCCTTATGGTTATTTAGGTTAGGTTTAGCTTATCTTTTTATAAATATTTTATCTTTTTCCCAAATGGGCTTATGGTGGGCAGTAGCCCTTTCACATATAGGAGGTTCTATTTTAGGGTTAATATGGTTAAAATTATCAAATTGGAGTACATCTGTCATAGATTAATTAAATTTTATCATTTATAGATTAAATTTTTTCATCATGATAGAATAAAAAATAAAAAAATGCAATTATTCATTGACATTATTTCACTTATTAGTTATAATATTAAATGTGAAAATAATATTAAAGCGAGTGATGCATAATGAAAAGGAGAGTTTTTTAATCCCATCAAATTGAAGATGTAATGTTTTAATCCACGGGATAGCTATGTTCTTTTTTAAGTGGACTTAAACATATGATTAATGAACTCTGTGCGCTCTTTAAAAACTAATATTAATGAGTTTATCTTACCACAGGTTTATTGTACCTGTGGTTTTTTGCGTTTATATAGGAAAGGAGTCTAAATGCTTAATAATTTAGGGTTTAATAGATATAAATTTAATATAGAGAATAATGATAACGTTGGAAGAGTGGTTGCTCAATATCGTAATATTTACAAAATAAATAATGGAAAAAGTGAAATAATGGCTATATTATCTGGTAAAGAGTATTATAAAGCTAGCAAATCTGATTTTCCTGTTGTAGGAGATTGGGTAGTATATGAAAGATATAATATGGAAAGTAATGGTGTGATAAAAAGTGTTTTAAAAAGAACTACTAAATTATCACGTCAAGAAGCAGGAAGAAAAGAAAAGGAACAAATAATAGCTTCTAATATTGATTTAATTTTTATCGTGACTTCGCTAAACCAGGAATTTAATAAAAGACGATTAGAAAGATATTTAACTATAGCCTGGGATAGTGGAGCAAAACCCATTATAATTTTAAATAAGTCCGATTTATGTGATAATTTGGGATATTTTAAATCAGAAGTAGAAAATATAGCGTTTAATACCCCATATATAATAAGTAGTTGTGTTAAAAATCAGGGCATTCAAGAAATTAGAGACATAATAAGTCCGGATAAGACAGCTGTTTTAATTGGTTCTTCAGGAGTAGGCAAATCTTCTATAATAAATATGTTATTAGGAAAAAGTAGTCAAGCTACCAAAAATATTCGAGAGAATGATGATAGGGGTAAACATACAACAACTAACCGTGAGTTGTTTTTAATTCCTACAGGCGGAATAATTATTGATACTCCTGGAATGAGAGAAATTCAGCTCTGGGTTGATGAAAATTCTTTAGATAATGTGTTTAGTGAAATAGATGAATTGTCTGCTGAATGTAAATATAATGATTGTACTCATGAACATGAACCAGGCTGTGCAGTTAAGTTAGCAGTTCAAGAAGGTGTATTAAATGAAGAAAGGTTAGATAATTATTTTAAAATGAAAAGAGAAATTCAATACCAGAAATTGAAAGAAAAATACAATTCAAATAGAGCAAATAAAATAAAATGGAAAAAATTAAAGAATCAGTAAATATATAAAAGGAGGTATAATTAATGGGTTTAAAATGGTATGAAAAATTATTTGAAAACTATGGTGAAAAGTATGAAAAAGAACCGTTTGTTCAAGGGACTTTAGGAGAAGTGGATTTTATTGAAAAAGAAATTAATTATGATAAAGATATAGATATATTGGATATAGGATGTGGTACAGGTAGACATTCTATTGAATTAGCCAAAAGAGGTTATAGAGTTGTAGGTATTGATTTATCAAAATCAATGATCAGGCAAGCAGAAAGTAAAATAGAAGATAAAAATTATAATGTAGAATTCAAAATTAAAAATGCGCTTGATTTGGACTATAAAAAGGAGTTTGATATAAACTTAATATTATGTGAAGGTGCTTTTTCAATAATGGATGATGACAGAAAAGATTATAAAGTACTTGAAAATTCATATAATTCTTTAAAAAGAAATGGTAAGTTGATTTTAACCGTCTTAAATGCCTATAAACCAATCATGGAAGAAAATGATAATTTAGATTTAATTACTTTAAGAGAAGAATTTAATTTAGAAATAGTAGATGATAATGAAAATGAGAAAAAAATTGAAGGTGAACAACGCTACTATCTCCCGAGTGAAATTAGATGGAGATTAAAAAATATAGGATTTGATAAAATAGATATATACGGCTGTGAGTTAGGTAATTTTAGTCGTGAGCGAAAAATTAATAAAACAGATATGGAATTTTTGGTGATAGCCAAAAAAGAATGATTATTCGAGGTGATAATAATGCGATTTACATATACAGAAGATGAATATAAAATGATTTTTGAATTTCATACTGAAGAGTATGTTATTGAAATAGAAATAGAAAAGGTTTAGAGAAATAGGGGGCCTCCCCCTATTTTGTTTGACAACTATATTCTAATATAGTAATATTATAATTAGGTGGTGATGATATGGATGAAAAATTATTTGAAGCGAGAGAAAAGATCATAAAATCTCTAGCAAATAGTTACAGATTAAAAATTGTTGAAACCTTAGGAACAAAAGAAAAAATGTGTGTTTCAGACTTAGAAGATGAGTTAAATTTAAATCAATCTTCAGTATCGAAACATCTAAACATATTAAAATCAGCAGGAGTTGTAGAAGCTAATAAAGAAGGTTTAAAGGTTTATTATTCTCTTAAAACCCCTTGTATTATAAATTTCTTTAAATGCGTAGATAATGTAATTCGCAGTGACATAAATGATAGGATGGATATTTTAAACAGTAAATAAATATGAGGTGAATTATTAGATGAGTAAAATAAAAAAACTATCTTTATATATAGCAGTATTTTTGGCAGCTTTTTATATTCCAATTAGTAATTCTAAGTTTCAACAGGCAATTATTGAAGCATTCTATATGTTAAAGGAATATGCACAGGAACATGTATTACTTTGTTTAATACCAGCTTTTTTCATTGCTGGAGCGATAGCAAACTTTATATCCAAAAATGCCATAATTAAGTATTTTGGTAGTGAAGCTAAAAAATGGATATCCTATTCTGTTGCTTCAGTATCAGGGACAATTTTGGCGGTATGTTCTTGTACGGTCCTTCCACTTTTTGCAGGAATTTATAAAAAAGGAGCCGGAATTGGACCTGCAACAGCATTTTTGTATTCTGGACCTGCTATAAATGTTTTGGCTATTATTTTAACAGCCCGAGTCTTAGGATGGCAGCTCGGCTTAGCACGTGCGATTGGGGCAATTATATTTGCAGTTGTGATAGGAGTACTAATGGCTATAATATTTCGTAAAGAAGATAAAGAAAGATTAAAAGGAAACTTAGTAGTAGGAAATGATGACGATGGTGAAAGTAGATCGGGATTTCAAAATATTATATACTTTATTACTTTAGTATTCATATTAATATTTGCAGCTTGGGCAAAGCCAAGTGAAGCTTCAGGTTTTTGGATGTTTATTTATAATATAAAATGGCCGGTTACAATTTCATTACTGATAATACTTGGATTAATTTTAAAAAGTTGGTTTGATAAAAATGAAATATATGATTGGTTTGATTCTACTTGGGATTTTGCTCAACAAATTTTACCGCTACTTTTTGTTGGAGTATTAGTAGCTGGTTTTCTGATGGGAAGGCCTGGAACTGAAGCTGGTATTATCCCTGCTCATTGGATTTCAAATTTTGTTGGTGGTAATTCTATTACAGCCAATTTTACAGCTTCGATCTTAGGAGCATTCATGTATTTTGCTACCTTAACTGAAATTCCCATTTTACAGGGGTTGATGGGACTTGGAATGGGTAAAGGTCCAGCCTTGGCACTTTTACTTGCCGGACCTGCTCTTAGTTTACCAAATATGTTAGTCATTAGAAGTGTAATGGGAACTAAAAAGACTTTAGTATTTATTGGATTAGTTATAGTAATGTCTACTTTTAGTGGCTTTGTTTATGGGACCTTTGTATTATAATATTTAAAAATTAATAAGAGGAGTTGATAGTTATGAAAAAGATTGAAATTTTTGGAACAGGCTGTCCTAATTGTCAAAAGACTGAGGATAATATTAAAAGAGTAGTAGATGAAATGGGATTAGATGCAGAAATAGTGAAAGTAGAGGATATGAATGAAATTACAGAAAGAGGAGTAATGTTAACTCCTGCTGTAGCTGTAGATGGAGATATGAAAATCACTGGTAAAGTTCCATCTGAAGAGGATATTAAAGATTGGTTTGAATAATATTTTATAATTATATATAGTAATCACGATTAATATATATAACAATAATTAGATTTATGAGAAAATTATAAAGAGGATTCCCGTGATTTAGGTAGAAATATAAAAATATGCCTATATTACGGGATTTTTTATTATATGGAGGGATAATTAGTGACTAACATACTGGTATCAAGCAAAAGAAAAGGTTTAGGTAAAACCACTTTAATTGAAAAAATAATTAAAAATCTTAAGGGAGATATTATAGTAATTAAAAGTTCTATTCATGATAAATATGATGGTTTTAAATTAATAGAAGAAAAGGAAATTATAGAAGAAGATAATACAGACACAAGTATATTTAACAAAGCAGGAGCTCAAAAAGTATATTATTTAAAGTCAAACAAAGAAAGTTTAAAAGAGGGAATGAAAAATAGTTTAAATAATATTAAAGATTATGATTATCTGTTGGTGGAGGGTAATAGCATTATAGAATTTATTAATTTTAATTTGATATTTTATTTAGATAAGAGAGGGGGAGATAAAAAAGATTCAGCGGAAATGTGTAAAAATAGGGCTGATGTAATAATCAACAGAGATAAAGAACAAAAAATAGAATTTAACTTAGATAAAATAAGTTGCTTTAAAGCTCACGTTTTGGGAAATTCACTAGGAATACCTTTGAAAAAAGTAGGCAAGATGCTTAATGATGAAGATATAAGAGTTAATGATTGTCAATTAGGCTTATTCTAAAAGGCGCTGAAATGTATAATTAAATGCACGTAGTATAAAAAATAGACACATCCCGGTAACCTCCTTTATAATGTTAGTAACTAGCCAAACAAA
>JAIPEX010000004.1 GCA_021736945.1 Halanaerobiales bacterium
CTTTTCAAGGTTCTATTTCTCTACCGCGAAATAAGTGTAACACTTTTCGCGGCCGCTGTCAATGAGTTTCTAGCCTATTTTTTTCTTGTTTTTTTGACCGGCTTTTCCCTCAGCGACATTTTATATATTATCAACTAAATCGGCCGCTGTCAAGGATTAATTTCTATTTTTCTAAAATAATTTAGATAAAAGTAACCACACCCTTAAACAGGTGTGGGCTTTATTATCTTAAAGTTTATTTAAAAGCCTTACTCGCCTGTCATTCCTCCACCTATCCAATTAACAAAATTTCTCCAGGCTAAGGCAAGGAAATTAGCTTTATTTACCTTCTCAGTAGCAACTACATTTGTTGTTGCTATTACTTCATCATTTCTTATAGCTTTTGCTTCACCTAATTTATCACCTGGATTAATTGGATATTCAAAACTGTCATTTATCGTTATATCAGTATTAATTGTATTTTCCATACCTCTTTTTACTACTACAGCGAGATCTTTGGCAACTTTTCCAGTAGTATACTCTTTGGTACCTTTTTTCAAAGAAATATTTTGGATGGTCTCTCCTTTTTCTAAATAGTTTTTTCTAGTAAATCTGTTGAAACCATAATCTAGTAGTTGTGCTGTTAAATCTTCTCTTGCTTGCACACTTTTAGATTTCATTACAACAGAAATTAATCTCATATCGCCTCTCTTAGCTGTTGCTGCTAAGGAAAAACCAGCAGCATTGGTATGACCAGTTTTTATACCATCAAGACCAGGATAAGAATTCACAAGATGATTAGTATTGGTTAACATAGCTTTTCTATCCTTTAATTCTATATAATCTAACCAAATCGATGCATCTTCTAAAATTATTGGATATTCAACTAATTTTTTAGACATTTTAGCTACATCACGCGCAGTAGTATAATGGTCTGACTCAGTCGGTAATCCTGTAGAATTAGAAAAATATGTGTTTTTCAAGTTTAATTCATCAGCTCTTTCATTCATTAGATTAACAAATCTATTATATGAACCAGCTACAGTTTCGGCAAGAGCTACACAAGCGTCATTAGCAGAGGCTATGGTGACCGCTTTTAATAAATCCCTAACTTTTACTTTGTCACCTTCAGCTAAATATATCTGTGAACCACCCATTGATTCAGCTAATCTACTTATTGTTACTTCATCATCGAGTGATAAATCACCATTTTCAATTTCTTCCATAGTTATTAATAGTGTCATAATTTTAGTTAAACTTGCTGGTGGGAGCTTTTCATCTGCATTCTGTTCGAACAATACCTGTCCTGTTTCAGCATCTATTAATATTGCAGACTGAGCATCAATCTTAAATTCCTGAGCTCCAGCCATTGCAGTAATACCAAGTAAAAATACTAAAATAAATATTATTGTAGTTATAAGCCTTTTCAATTTACTTCCCCCTATAATTATTTTTCTTTTGCTTCATTCCAGTAATTATCTAATTCTTCCAAACTTAATTGATTAATATCTTCATTATTCTTTTCGGCCATGTTCTCTATATGATCAAATCGCTTTTTAAACTTATTAATAGTTCTTAAAAGAGCAATTTCAGGATTTATATTACTAAATCTTGACAAATTAACCACAGCAAATAATAAATCTCCCAATTCATCTTCAATTCTATCTTTGTTTTTCTTTTGCACTACTTCTTTCAACTCTTCTATCTCTTCTTCAATTTTTAAAATAACATCATCAATTTCTTCCCAGTCAAATCCAACTTCCGCCGCCTTTTGTTGAATTTCAAAGGCTTGATTAAGGGCAGGTTGGGATTTTGAAACCCCACTTAAAATTGAAGTCCCTTTTTTATTAGTTCTTTCTTTCTTCTTAATTTCCTCCCAAGTTTTCTTAACTTCTGAAGCTGTTTCTATTTTTTCTTTTCCAAAAACATGGGGATGTCTTCTAATTAATTTAGCTACTATACCCTTTATAACATCATTAATATCAAATAATTCTTTTTCTTTTCCAATTTGAGATTGAAAAATCACCTGTAATAATAAATCCCCTAATTCCTCTTTTAATAAACCCATATCATCTTTTTCTAATGCCTCTACGACTTCATAAGCCTCTTCAATTATATATGGTTTAAGAGAATAGAAGTCCTGTTTTTTATCCCAAGGACAACCTTCCGGTCCTCTAAGTTTTTCCATAACATCTAATAGTTTCTCAAATTCACTCTTAGATTCATTTGATTTCATTATTTTCACCTACAATATTTTATACTTTCTCAAAAAATTTGCTGTTTTCTCACCAATATATGGTATCATTTTTAAATCTGTATATTTAATTTCTTTCAATACAATTAATAATATGAAATATAATATGATAGAAAATATAACAATTAAGAAAGTAGCATATGTATATGCTCTCATAATATTTATACTACTCAAATAACTATTAATCATATTGAAACCATAATGGGTAAAAGTAACCATTAAACTTACAGTAATGATCGGCTTTATTATAAATTGTTTAACTTTGATCCTATAATTAGTATAGAATTTTAAAGAAATTAAATTTAAAATAGCTGCGACTGCAAAACCAGTAACGGTTCCAATAGAAGCTCCTTTAATACCAAAAGCAGGTAAAGCGGTTAAAGTATAATTTAAAAAGGCATTTACTATAGCTCCTATAAATAAATTCCTCGCCGGTATTTTAGTTTTACCTATACCTTGAATTATTCCCGAGGTACTCTGCTGTATAGTAATAAACAATACTCCCCAGGAAACAATACGAAGGGGAACAGCCGCCATAGCATTCCCAAAAATAACTCTTGTTAACGGTTCAGCTAAAATATAAAGTCCGGCAGCTGAAGGTAAACCTATCAAAATAGTAAGCCTTAAAGCTGTTTCGGTTCTCTTTTTAATTAATTTATTTTTGTTTTGAGCAAAAGCCTCTGAAATGGCTGGTACTAAACTTGCAGCTAATGCTACAGAAATTATTGTGGGGAAATTAACTAAAACCATTGCCATACCAGCTAATCTACCATAAAGTTGTGATGCCACTTCTATTGAAAAACCAGCAACTTGTAATCGATTAGGTACTATAACAGCATCTACTAGATTCATTAGCGGTAAAACCAAAGCTCCAAGTGTAATTGGGATTCCTAAATAAGCTATATCTTTTACGATTTTGAATGTTTTTATGGTTTCCACACTACCAGATTTCATAAAAGTAAATATTTCAGTTTTCTTTTTATTATATATGATTAATAATATAATAAGCCCAGCTATTGAACCGGTAACTGCACCAAAAGTAGCGCCAGCTGCAGCATAACCCAAACTATAGCGAATTAAATAATAAACCAACCCTATCATTGTAATCATTCGTACCAACTGTTCTAAAACCTGGGAATAAGCAGTTGGCACCATATTCTGAAGACCTTGAAAAAAGCCCCGATAAGTGGCCATTATCGAAACAAAAAATATTGCTGGTGACAAAGCTAACACTGCATAAAAAGCGCGTGGATCCCAATTTAACAAATTGACTATAGGTTTTGCTGAAACTGCCATTAATATTGAGAAAAACAATCCCACAATAATACTCAATTTCCTACCTACAGTAAAAATCTTAAAGGCTGCTTTTCTTTGGTCTTTAGCAACTCTATCAGAAATAAGTTTTGCTAATGCTATGGGAATACCTGACCTTGAAACTACTAATAAGGTAGTATATATTGGATAAGCCATCTGATACAGGCCAATACCTTCATCACCTAAAATACGGCTTAGTATAATCCGATAGCTAAAACCCATAATTTTAGAAAGTATTCCCGCTACACTTAGAATAAACGCACCTTTTAGGAAACTTGAGCTTTTGTCTGTCATGTGTAATTACTCCTCTATACTATATATCTTTTCTTTTAAAACCTTCAAAACTTTTTTAAGTATGCTTAACTCTTTGGCTTTCACAATAATCTCGGGGTTTTTTGCATTTCTTATCTTTAACATTTCAGGAAATTTTTCTAATAAATTAACTATATAATCTCCTTCTATCTTATTATCTTCTCTAAAAACTATACGATAGCCTGCATTAGTTTCAGATATAATTTCAACATCAAGAGCTTTAGCTAATACATTTAGTCTTCTAAGTTCTATTAAATTCATGACTGAATCAGGTGGATCTCCATATCTATCAACAAATTCATCGATTAGTGATATTATATCTGCTTCATTATTAACCTTCTTCAATTTCTTATACATTTCAATTTTCTGTCTAGAATCAGATATATATTCATCAGGTATATAAGCATCAAGATCAATTTCCAGTTCCACATCTTTTTTATCTTCATCTTTTCCTTTTAAATCTTCAATAGCACTGTCCAACAATTTACAATACAATGAAAACCCTACTGCTGCAATATGACCACTTTGTTCTGCCCCTAATAGATTTCCGGCTCCTCTAATTTCTAGATCTCTCATAGCAATTTTGAATCCAGATCCTAAACTTGTAAATTCTTTTATCGCTTTTAATCTTTTGTTTGCAACTTCACTTAATATTCTATCTTTTTCATACATTAAATATGCATATGCGATTCTATTAGACCTTCCTACTCTACCCCTTAACTGATAAAGCTGAGCCAAGCCCATGTATTCAGCCCTATTAATAATAATTGTATTTACATCTGAAATATCTAGACCATTTTCAATAATAGTGGTACAAACTAAAACATCATAACGACCCTCATAAAAATCTATCATAATATTTTCTAGTTTTCTTTCGCTCATTTGTCCATGTGCAATAGCAACTCTTGCTTCAGGTACAAGCTTGTTTATTAATTCTGCTTTCTTTTCAATATCCTTAACTCGATTATGAACGAAATATACCTGTCCATTTCTAGAAAGTTCTTTGTTAACTGCATCTTTTATCAAGTCCTCATCAAATTCTCTAATATAAGTTCTAATGGGATATCTGTCTTTAGGAGGAGTCTCAATCACACTCATATCTCTAACTCCAATTAATGACATATGAAGAGTACGTGGAATTGGGGTAGCAGTTAAAGTTAAAACATCCACATTTGATTTTAAAGATTTTAATTTTTCTTTGTGTGCCACTCCAAATCTCTGTTCTTCATCAACAATTAGTAATCCCAGATCATTAAATACTACATCTTTCGAAATTAAACGATGAGTACCAATTAATATATCCACTTTTCCTTTAGCTAAATCTTTAATTGTTTTTTTCTGCTCGGCTTGAGTTCTAAATCTACTTATCATTCCTACTTTTACAGGATATCTATCAATTCTCTCACGAAAGGTCTTGTAATGCTGTTGCGCCAATATAGTTGTAGGTACCAATACAGCTGTTTGTTTTCCATCCATTGCAGCTTTAAAAGCAGCCCTTATTGCAACTTCGGTTTTTCCATATCCTACATCTCCACATAATAAACGATCCATTGGGGTATCTGATTCCATATCTTCTTTTACATCTTCAATTGCTTTAAACTGATCAGGTGTTAATTCATGAGGGAAGTCATTTTCAAAATCTATTTGCCATTTTGTGTCTTCCGAAAAGGCATACCCTTCTTTCATTTCTCGCTCTGCATAAAGTTCAAGTAAACCAATCGCCATTTTTTTGACTGAATTTTGTACTCGTTTTTTAACTTTTTGCCATTCATTACCACCGAGTTTATATAGTTTAGGTGGCTGAGTATCAGCACCAATATATTTCTGTACTAAATCTATTTTCTCTGTTGGAACATATAATTTATCTGATTCCTTATATTTGATCATTAAATAATCTTGATGTTTTCCTTGTACTTCTAAAGTTTTAACACCTAAATATTTTCCAATTCCATGATTTTCATGAACAACATAATCTCCCTTACTTAACTCATTAATCGAGGAAATTCTAACTCCTTCTTCAAAATCAGAAATCTTTCTTTTCCGTTGCTGCTTTTTACCAATAATCTCCTTTTCAGTAAAAACAGCTAACTTTAAATCATCCAGAACAAACCCCTTAGAAAAACTTTCATCATGGACATTGATATTCTTTAATAGTAATTTATTACTGTAAATATTTTTAATTTCATAGTCATTTAAATACTCAGAAATTTTCTTGGCTTTCGATTCAGTATTTAAAGACAAAAGTATTGTATAATCTTTACTTTTTAAATCATTTAACCGTTCTTTTAATAAATCAAATTGCCCATTAAATGACTCTACTCCTGCTGTTTTAAACTCCATTTTTGTTTCGATTTGGTTTAAAGGACTTTCTTTAATTTCATCAGTGAAATATAACCCTTTCATCTTACTATCATAATTTATATATTGATCAGTAGTAAGAAAAATCTTTGAATAAGAAGGTAAAATATTCCCTTGCTCTAAAAGTGAAGCAGTGGTCTCTTCTAAATCTCTTTGATAAGATTTAATCCTCTGCCATACTCTTTCACTGTTATCATAAATAACATAAAATTCTTCATCCATATAATCAAATAAAGTACTTAAATTTTTTTTATAAAAATAAGGTAAAAATTGTTCATATCCTTCGAAATAATGAGCTTCACTTAATTTATCTAAATATTCCCCACTTAACTCATCTAGATATTCTGCTTCATCAAGTTTGTCAATATCTTTTAGACGATTTATTTGTTTTTTGAAGTCTTCTTTAATCTTAGGCAAAAATTCACCTATCTGCTTTTTGTCAAAAATTATTTCATTAACAGGAGGTAAAGTAATCTCAGCAATGTTTTCAATCGATCTTTGTGTTTCTATGTCAAAAAACCTTATAGAATCGACTTCATCACCAAATAATTCAATTCTTACTGGATTATCATAAACTAATGTATATACATCTAAAATTCCACCACGTATACTAAATTGGCCAGGTTGTTCAACCATTTTTTCTCTATCATATCCAAGCTGAACCAATTTAGTACTTATCTCATTTAAATCGATAGGAGTATTCATATTTATTTTAAGAGTATTTTGTTTAAAATATTCTTTGGGCATTAACTTTCTTAAAATTGAGATACCACTTGTTATTACTACATTGTTATTACCGGACTGCATTTCATTTAATACTTTTATTCTTTCTTGTAAAATATTGAAATCCGGATTTATTTTTTCATGGGGAAGAGTTTCTATCTCGGGAAATATATTTATTCTGTTTTTATCCAATACTCTTACTAAGTCTTCATAGATGTTCTCTATTCTACTATTGTCATGGGTAATAATTAGTACCTTTTTATTCAATTTTTGTATTATATTGGAAGCCACAAAGGAAAAACAGGCCTCTTCTGGCCCTACAACTTTGACTTTGTTTTTTTGTTTAGTCAAATTTAAAAGTCTATTCATTTTTTCTTTTTTAAATATATTATTAGTATTAAGCATAACTTCTCCTAAATATTTTTATTTAAATACCAAAAGGACCCCTACTTAAAAGGTACGGGCCTTTATTAATTAAAATTATTCATGGCGCTTTCTACACCATTTTTGATTATCTCTATAATTACTTCATCAATTTTTTTAAATGTTTTTTCGACTCTTTTTTTCTGGTCACTATTAAATTCCCTTAATACATATTCAGTTACAGGAAGATTAAGGGGACGACCAATGCCAATTTTTACGCGATTAATTTCTTGTGTATTTAGCTTATCTATAATAGATTGAATACCATTATGACCTCCACTGCTACCATTTGATTTAACTCTTAATTTTCCAGTAGGTAAATCCAAATCATCATAAATTACTACTAGATCTTTTAAAGAAATATTATATTTATCAATTAATTTAGCAACAGCTCTACCACTATTATTCATATAAGTAAGTGGTTGTGCTAGAATTACTTTTTTATCTTTTATTTTTCCTTTAGCTATCAAGGCCTCACAATCTTTATCTACATTTCTTATATCAAATGAATCAGCCAATCTTTTTATAGCAGTAAATCCAACATTATGGCGGGTTTCGGCATATTTTTTACCGGGATTTCCTAACCCAACTATTAATTTCAAATTCAAAACCTCCAGCTAACATATTAAGAAACATAAGGCGTAATCCAAAGAGGATTACGCCTCTATTATTTATTTAATTGGTTTTCTTAATATTACTTCTGGTAATAATCTTTGTCTTCTAAGTCTTCTTCTTCGCCTTCTTCGCCTTCTTCTTCCTCTTCTTCACCAATTACTTCTGGCTCAATGAATTCTTCTTCTAATTCTTCTTCCTCTTCTTCTTCGACCTCTTCAGAAGGAGCAACTACAGTAACTATAACATCATCTAATGAATTAATGACATTAACTTCCTCCGGAATTTCCAAGTCGCCAACCTCTAATGAATCACTTAGAGTTAATTCATCAATGTTCAATTCAAGTTCATCCGGAATATCAGAAGGTAGTACTTCAATATCTACTTCTCTCATCAACTGTTGGAGAACTCCTCCTTCTCTAACACCAGGAGCATCTCCAACTAATCTAATCGGTACAGTAATATGAATAGTTTCATCCATTGAAATCTTTTGGAAATCCACATGGATAATTTCTTCTTTTATTACATCCTTTTGAAAATCTTTAATCATTACTGTTTCTTCTTCACCATCAATCTTTAAGTCGATAATGGCATTACTATGAATTTTCCCTTTTAAATCTAGGGGATCCACTGTTAATGCCTGGGGTTCTCTATTACCCCCATAAATAACACCAGGTATTAAACCATTTCTTCTAATTCTACGTGCTGCACCTTTTCCAGTTTCTTCTCTTTTTTCCACTTCAATACTATATCTGTTCATGACATAATTCACTCCTTAAATAATTTTAAAATAATACACTTACAGATAAATCTTTAAATATTCTATCAATAGCCTCTCCTACGAGAGGTGCTAAAGAAAGTACTGTCAAATTATCCAAACCATCACTATGTTTTTGGGGGATGGAATCTGTAACAATCACCTCATCAATAGTCGAATTCTTCAATCTTTCCAGTGCTGGATCGGAAAACAATCCATGACTAGCACATGCAAAAACTTTTTTAGCACCATTTTCTTTAAGCGCTTCTGCAGCCTGAGTTATTGTCCCACCGGTATCAATAATATCATCAAATAAAATAACATTTGAATCTTGGATATTTGATCTACCTATAACATGCATAACTTCGGCAACATTTGCTTTGGGCCTTCTTTTATCAATAATAGACATTGGAATGTTTAAAGTTTCGGCAATTGATCTTACTCTTTTAACTGATCCAACATCTGGTGCTACTGCTGTTAAATCATCAAGTTCTTTTTTTCGAAAATAATCTACCATTAATGGTGCTGCATAAAGATTATCTACAGGAATATCAAAAAATCCCTGAATTTGTGGTGCATGCAAATCAATCGATAGTAATCTTCTGGCACCAGCAGCTGTTAAGATGTTAGCCATTAATTTAGCTGTAATTGGATCACGCGGTTTGGCTTTTCTATCTTGCCTTGCATAACCATAATAAGGTACTACTGCAGTAATCCTTCTAGCAGAAGCTCTTCTTAACGCATCAACAATTACTAAAAGCTCCATGATATTTTCATTAACTGGTGGGCTTGTAGGTTGAATAACAAAAACATCAGCACCTCTGACAGTTTCATTAATTTCAACGGTTACCTCACCATCTGCAAATCTTTTAGCACGAGCATCTAATAACTCAGTACCTAAATATTCACAGATATCCTCGGCTAAAGCTGGATGGGAATTCCCAGCAAATATTTTTAATTTATCACTATAAGTCGACATATTATCCCCCTCTAATCATCTTTGTTTTCAATATATTCACGGGCAGGAACTCCTATTACTGTAGTATCTTCCTTTACATCCTTAGTGACTACAGCACCTGCACCTGTTTTCCCTTTGTTTTCTATTTTTAAAGGGGCCACAAGAGTAGAGTTGCTGCCGATAAATACTGAATTACCAATAATAGTTTTATGTTTGTTTTTACCATCATAATTAGCAAATATTGTACCTGCACCCACATTGGTCTGAGTACCTATTTCAGCATCCCCAACATAAGAAAGGTGAGGCACTTTAGTTTTTTCTCTTATATCAGCTTTTTTAATTTCAACATAATTACCAATTTTAACACCATCTGCAACAATACAACCTGGTCTTATATGAGCAAAAGGACCAATATTACATTGACTTTTAATTATACTTTCTTTAATCACATTACTATTTTTTATGTTATTATGATCACCAATTACAGTATCTATAATGTGATTATGAGGTTTAATAATATTATGAGAACCAATTTTTGTTTCTCCCTCAATATAGGTAAAAGGATATATAATCGTATCGGCACCAATTTCTACATTTTCATCAATATATGTAGTTTGGGGATCAATTATTGTTACACCATTTATCATATGCTGTTTATTAATTCTTTCTCTAATAGTTTTTTCGGCTTTTGATAAATTAACTCTGTCATTGACTCCAGTTATTTCTTCTTTGTCATCAATTTGATAAGAAAGAATTTTCCCTTTCTCACTGCGAACAGAATCAACCACATCAGTTAGATAATACTCATTCTGAGCGTTATCATTATCTAAATCATCTAAAGCCTTAACTAAACTATTACTATCTATACACATGATACCACTATTTATTTCATTTATTTTCTTTTCTTTAGAAGTAGCATCATCTTCCTCAACTATTTTAATAATTTCTGATTCCTCATTTTTTATTATTCTACCATATCCTGTAGGATTTTTTAAGAGGGTTGTTATAATAGTTAAATTTGCCGACTGGTTATCATGAAACTTTTGCATATCCTGTAATGTCTTTTCTTTAATTAAAGGAATGTCTGCATATAAAATTAAAACATCGCCACTATGATTTTCAATTTCATTCTTGGCCTGCATAACAGCATGTCCAGTACCTAATTGTTCTGATTGTAGTTTAAAATTTACATCAGAGTTTATAGCTTCTTTAACATCTTCTGCCTGATGTCCTACAATGCAAATCACTTTTGAAGAAA
Organism: Halanaerobiales bacterium; assembly: GCA_021736945.1. GTDB lineage: Bacteria > Bacillota > Halanaerobiia > Halanaerobiales > M55B127 > M55B127. The sequence continues at coordinate 10,949 of JAIPEX010000004.1, forward strand.
TTTTATCAGCAGTATCTATTACATGATTAACCATTTCTTTTCCAGCAATTTTATGTAATACTTTATTGGTATCAGATTTCATTCTAGTACCTTTACCAGCGGCTAAGACCACAGTCAGTAAATCTGACATTATTAATCCCCCTTACAGGTTAATTGAATCATTCTTTAATAAATTTCGATTTATATCTTTAATAACATTATTTATTTCAAAATTATAATTTAATTCAGGCATTTCATCATTTATAATAACATGTCTAATTAAAATGGGGTAAATTGTATCTTTCATACCATATTCCATTAGTAAACTTAAATTATCATATGCAGTAAACAAATCTACAACATCAAGTTTAAAAAAATTAGTAACGACTTTATTCAGCCCTGAACTTCCAACTATATTAGAAAGATTACTCCACTGCATTAAGTTCATCGTATCATCATAATAATAGAGTTCAGGAATATCCCTCATATAAGCATTCTCTAAAATACTAATATCAGAATTGAAATTATGACCCACTATTAATTCGGGATCATGTTTATTAATGATTTTCCTTAAATAATTAATACCTTCCTTTATACTAACGGAAGGAGCTAACTTATCATTAGTAAAAATAAACCCATTATCAATAATTTCAAGATCTTCCATAACAGTGTACTGAATACAGTCTAATTCACTCTTTAAATATTCAGTATCAATCCCCATTATTTTAGACGCTTTAGGCTTTTTACTCCACCTTTGGTCAGGTTTGAATGTAACCATCTCATTAAATACATCATCGATATTATCTAATTTTGAGATGATATCAGAGTTAGAATCATTAATACCAATAGTGTTTGCAATTTCATTAATCCTTGCATTTTTAAATCTTTTTTCAGTAGGATATCTTCTTAATAACTTTTTTATTCGATTTCCATGTCCTAAAATTAAAGCAAGTTTAAATTTATACAAATCTTTATCACTAACATACGGAGTCATTAATATACCTCAAATCTAATATAAATTGCCATGATTAACCGTAAGAAGTATAACAGAATAACTTTATTTTGTCAAGACTTTGCACTCCATCACCTACTAATTTAAAAACCATTTCATTTTATTATTTTAACAAGTTATTTATTTGTCTAGATAATGGTAATGCAACTAGAGCTCCAATAATCATTTGTGCATAATCAATCCCTATTTCTGGAATCACAGCAGGCCAACTGATTAAAAATCCTTTAGCTATTGCATATCCAATAACCATAATGTTTCCACCCACTATTATAGCTAATATATTACTTTTTAAATCGCCTTCTTTAGCAATTTTACCAACAAAGAAGCCTTCTAGACCCTTTATTATCAGTGTAAATGGCGCCCATAACGAATATCCTAAAAATATATCCATCAGAGCAGATCCTACTCCGCCAGCAATTCCTCCTGCTTTACTACCAAATATAAGTGCAACAATATAAATAGCTACTTCTCCCAAATTAAAATATGAAGAGCTCGGCCCTGGGATATGTAAGTAAGTTCCCACAGCTACAAAAGCTGTGAACATGGCCAAAAAAGATATGAGGCGAGTAGTAAGGTTATTAAAAGAAAGATTCCTAATTTGGTTTTTTATATCACCTCTCATAATACTACCTCCCAACATTTAATATTTCATAAGATACTGATCTAGCTCCCAATTATGGACCTTTGTATTGTATTCATGCCATTCTACTTCTTTGGCTACAACAAAATGTTCGTATATATGTTGCCCAAGAGTGCTTTTTATTACCTCATCATTATTTAAATAGTCAACAGCTTTCATAATATCTCCAGGTAAACTTTCAATCCCTCTCTCGTTTCTTTCAATTGAATTCATATCAAAGATGTTATCAGTTGTTTGTTCCCCGGGATCAATTTTATTTTTTATACCCTCTAAACCAGCTTTCAAAGTTACTGCCATAGCTAAATAAGGATTGGCCGCTGGATCAGGGTTTCTCAGTTCTAATCTTGTACCATCTTTTCTAGCGGAAGGTACTCTAACTAAAGCACTTCTGTTTTGGGTTGACCAAGTTATATACACAGGAGCTTCATATCCAGGTAATAATCTCTTATAAGAGTTAATAATTGGATTAGTAATCGCAGTATATGCCTTTGAATGTTTCAGTAAACCACCAATATAATGATAGGCAATTTCACTTAATTGAAGTTCATCCTCTGGATCATAAAAAGCATTCTCTCCATTTTTATAAAGAGACTGATGTACATGCATACCAGAACCATTTTCACCGAAAATTGGTTTAGGCATAAAAGTCGCATGTAAGTTATGTTCCATTGCAATCCGTTTTGTAACAAATTTGAAAGTAGCTATATTGTCAGCCGTTTTTAAAACAGGAGTATATTTAAAATCAATTTCATGCTGACCAGGAGCAACTTCATGGTGAGAGGCTTCAACTTCAAAATCCATTTCTTCTAAAGCCAACACAATATCACGTCTTGCTTTTTCTCCTAAGTCAACAGGTGAAAGGTCAAAATATCCCCCATTATCATTTGTGATCGTAGTTGGATTGCCATCTTTGTCTTTCTCAAAAAGAAAGAATTCTGGCTCAGGACCAGCACACATTTCATACCCCATTTCTTTTGCCTCTTTTATAACTTTTTTCAAAGTATTACGAGGACATCCCATAAATGGTTCACCGTCAGGGGTATAAACATCACACATCAATCTAGCAATTGCACCTTCTTCTTTATGCCAAGGAAATATTGCGAAAGTATCATAATCGGGTTTTAAATACATATCTGATTCATGAATCCTTGTAAAACCCTCAATTGAAGAACCATCAAACATAATTTTCCCTTCAAGGGCTACTTCTAGCTGGTCAATTGTAATAGCAACATTTTTGATTATTCCTAAAATGTCCACAAACTGAAGTCTAACAAATTTTACATTTAATTCTTCTGCTTTTTTTAATACATCTCTTTTACTCATTTTACTCATTAACTACTCACTACTCCTTTTTGATAAAATAATTATGTGTCTATTATAACAAGTTAAAACCAAATATCAACTGTTTAGATTAAGTTTTTAAATATTTCTCTCTCATCATTTTTAAATCACTTGGTTTGTCTACATCAAAACCAATTTCAGGATACTCTAATATAAGTGCTTTACAATCATGACCTATAATTTCAGAAATTCTCGTTTCTACTTCTGAAATAGATAACCTTCTAAAAATAAATTTAATTATAAATTTGAAACCCAACATCTTACTCATTTTTAAAGGTTTTTTTCTAAAAGAAAGTATTCTATTATACCAATCAAGTGGTCCTTGAATGATATTAGGACTTACTAATACAAGGTTACCACCTGTAAAAACTCCCTCCTCAAGATGGACATATGTTCTTTCAACTTCTGGATATTTTTTCAAATTAATTTCTTTAGATATTATAGGATAAAATAAATCATAGGTATTTTCTTCTTTACATCTATTTATAAACTCTTGAATAATCTCTGGAGTTACTAATGGAATATCAGAAGTTATTATTAATATGTGATTTTGATTATTAAGGGCTTCTATCCCTCGTTTTATATTATTTATCAATCGCCCTTCTGGTATTATAATATTATAATTATTGTTCGTAACCTCATTTAATTCTTCAGGGCCAACAATCACTATATCATTAATCTCTTCAACCTTATTTACAGCATCAATTACATGCTGAACCATAGGTTTACCATCAATTTTTATTAATGACTCATATTTTTTATCCGAAATTTTTCTTAAAGCTCCGTCGTTTTTACCGCCAGCCACCACTAACGCATCAAATTTCATTTCGGCCTCCCCCATTTCAATTATCCTGTTTTATAGATATCAGATAGTTTCTGCGAGTGTAATAAAATCTTGTTCTCTTTGCCAATTTTTAATCGTTTTTTCTATCAATTCTTTTCTAGATTTATCAACTAAAGAAAAAACCGTCGGCCCACTACCAGTCATTAGAGTAAAATCAAAACCTTTATTCTTTAAAATATTTTCTATTTTTTCAACATCTTTAACTATATTTTTAGTCACAGGCTCTAAAACATTAGCCCAACCATCCTTAATGTTTAACGGTCTTTGATTCTTTATAGTTTCCAACAATTTTTTTACAGGAATCTCAATATTATAATTCGATTTATCATACATTTCGTATATTTTTTTAGTACTCACCATTACTGGAGGCTTAACTAATATAACTTTATATGTTTTTATAGGGGAAAGATATTTAAGTTCATCCCCTCTCCCAGTTGCATAGGCAGTACCTGGGTTTAAACAAAAAGGGACGTCACTACCCACTTGCCGAGCTATATCATGAAGTGTATCCTTTTCTAAATTTAAATTGAAGAATTCATTCATTCCTTTTATGACAGCGGCAGCATCTGTGCTTCCACCGGCCAAACCTGCTGCTACTGGAATGTTTTTATCAATAAAAATACTTACTCCTTTGGGGAAATTAGTTTTTCCCATTATTTTTTGAGCAGCCTTATAAACTAAATTATCTTTTCCAACAGGTATTTCATTACTATTAGTCTCGATATTGATCCCTTTTTTTCGAGATGAAATTTTTATATTATCATAAAGGTTAATAGACTGCATTACCATTTCGAGCTCATGGTAACCATCATCCCTTATACCTTTTATATTTAAAAATAAGTTAATTTTTGCATAAGCTTTGATACTTAATTGCTTCATTCAAACACCACCAACTTATAAACTTTATCATCACTATTATAACACCTGTAAATAAGAATTACAATTTATACCTAAGAGGAGATTTCTTCTAAAAATGATAAATATTCCTTCTTGTTATAAGGGGGAGAATTCAACTTTTTTAGTTTGTTTTGTCGATCTGACAAAATATCAATTACAGTCCTTGTTAGTACTTTTGCAGGATTAATAACTGCTTTCTCATAATCTGTAGTTTTAAATATATCGCTATGCAAACTGCCTTTTACACCTGAGAAAAAAGGATGTAATACTGGGATAATGTGAGATAAATCTCCGGTATCAAAAAATCCTTCAAGTTTAAAGTTTTTGATTACTTTTTCTTTTGAAATTATGCCATCTAAATTGTCAACAAGTATCTCCATTAAGCCTTCATAATTTAATAAAGGGAAATACCCAGGAGTATCATTTATTTCTGCCCGGGCCTCAATGTTTTTTGTGGCCTCTTTAATTCGGTTGTTAACTCTTTTATTAGAATTAATCAGTTCTTGAACAGTAGTACCTCTAATATATGTCTCCATAATTACTGATCCCGAAGTTTTTAATAACTCCTCATTATTTATATATATTCGAGTATTATCTTTATCAATATTAGTGCCTTTATCAGTACTTAACCCATTAATGGCAAACACTGCAGCATCTAAAGCATTAATCTCTTGTTCAAATATTTTTTCACTTAAGTTCTCATAACCTATAAATTTAACTTTTTTTCTAATGAAGCCCTCACTTTGGGGAGCAACTATAACGTCTTTCATCTCCCCCAAATCTATAGAATGAGCCATGATTGCAAGATCAATGTCATCAAAATATCCTCGACTAATCAGTTCTTGTTTTCCTCCAAAATATTTAATTTCTCCTTGTTCTCTTAAATATTCTTTATACTCTAAATCAATATATTCTTCAGCCGGAACAGCCAGAAAATCTATTATTCCATTAAGTTCTTTTATAATATTAGTTTTAATTAAAGCATAAGCTACTCCCAACATAATTCCTATTTGATTATTATGACCGCAGGCATGGATAGCCCCGGTATTACTATCAGAATCAGGGTGTTCTTTGCATTTTACTGCATCTAATTCTCCTAATATGGCTAGATGAGGCTTACTAGTATTTCCTTTTGCTTGCGCTTTCAAACCTGTTATACTTATATTATTTTGGGTTTCAAGATTTAATTTTTTAAATTCTTTTTTTATGATTTCTGTGGTTTTCTGTTCTTTATAGCCTATTTCAGGACTATCATATATCTTTTTTACAACTTTAAGAATATCGTCTCTATATTCATCTATTTTAGCACAAGCCTCTATCTTTAATTCTTTTGTATTCATTAGCTAAACTCCTTTAGATTTATTATTAAACAATTTATTAATAAATCCGATCTACTAATAAATGAAAGAGCACAGGGAGTTTAAAACCTGTGCTTAAAAACATATTATTTATTAAAAACTTATGATATATAAATTAATCTATTATATTTAATTCCCTACCTACTTTTTTAAATTTATCTAAAGCAAAATCAAGATCATCTTTACTATGAACAGCAGATATCATTACCCTAATTCTTGCTTTTCCTTTTGGAACAGTCGGAAAACCAATTGATTGAGCAAATACACTTTCCTCGAAAAGATTTTTGGAAAATTCAGAAGCTGTTTTTGCTTTCCCTAGCATAACTGGTGTAATTGGTGTTTGGCTATTACCAACATCAAAACCTGCTTCTTCCATCTTCTCTTTGAAATACTCTCCATTATCCCATAATTTTTGTACTAAAGAATCATCTTCTTCCAGTATCTCAATTGATTTTAAAGTCGCAGCCACATCGGGCGGTGTCACAGCAGAACTAAATAAAAACGGTCTTGCTTTTTGTTTTAGATATTCTACTAATTTCTTGCTTCCAGCGGCACAACCTCCCACTGTACCAATTGCTTTTGAAAAAGTTCCTATTTCAATATCTACTTCATTATGCAAATTAAAATGATCTACAATTCCCCGTCCATGAGTTCCTAAAACTCCTTCTCCATGTGCATCATCTACCATGGTTATTACATTATATTTTTTAGCAAGCTCTACAATTTCTGGTAATTTAGCTATATCCCCATCCATACTAAATACACCATCAGTAACTATCAATCCTTTACCCTCTCTTTTTTCTTTGAGAATTTTTTCTAAGGAATCCATGTTACCATGTTTATATACTTTTACTTCTGCACCTGATAAACGACAGGCATCAATTATACTTGCATGGTTTAGTTCATCACTATATATTATATCACCTTTGCCTACAATAGCTGGAATAACTGCTAAATTAGAATTATAGCCTGATTGAAAGGTTAAAGCGGCTTCTACTTTTTTGAAATCTGCAAGTTTTTCTTCTAATTTGTTATGTAACTCCATAGTACCAGCTATAGTTCTAACTGCACCTGGTCCTATACCATAATTAAATAGGGCTTTTTTAGCAGCCTGAACAGTCTCAGGGTGATTTGCTAGACCTAAATAATTATTAGAACTAAAATTCAATACTTCTTTTCCTTCTATATCAACCCATGAACCTTGTGGACTTTCTAAAGTTCTAATAGTATTATATAATCCTTCTTCTTTTAATTCTTCTAATTCTTCATCCATAAATTTTTGGAAATCTTCATTCATTTTATAAAACCCCCTAAGGTTTTAAAATTATCTTCCCACAATTTCCTTCTTCCATCAATTTCATGCCTTTTTCAAAATCTTTTAATGGCATTTTGTGTGTTATTACAGGCGAAAGATTAATTTTCTCATTTTTTAATAAATTATTGGCAATATGCCAGGTACTAAACATTTTACGCCCTGTTATACCAACCACTTTGATATTTTTAAAAATAATATCATTGGTTAAGTCTAAACTTAATTTATCATCTGGAAGGCCTAGTAATGAGACAATTCCTCCTGGAGTAACAGCCTTGATACCATCTCTTATTGCATCAGGGTGTCCTGACATCTCTGCAGTAAAATCAACACCTTTATTTCCAAATATATCTTGTACGGCTTCTAATAAATTCACCTCTATTGGATTTACTACATGGTCTGCACCCATCTCATATGAGAGATTACGCCGGTATTCATTTGGTTCACTCACTAAAATATTTGCTGCACCAAATGTATTCGCTACAGCAATTGCTATCAAACCTACAGGTCCTGCACCAGTAATTAAGACATCTTTCCCTGCTACTTCACCTGGTAATATAGTATCAATAGCATTTCCTAAAGGTTCTTGAATAGAAGCAAAATCTTTGTTTATACTTGGGTCTGTCTTCCATACATCTACCTCTTCCAATACTGCATATTCAGCAAATACACCATCCTGATGGACTCCAAGAATTTTCATGTTCCGACAAATATGTTCTTGCCCTGTTTCACATTGATAACAATGTCCACAGGGGATATGGGTTTCACTAGAAACAAAATCTCCCTTTTTAACTTTTTGGACTCGAGAACCAACTTCAATTACGTCACCCGCTACTTCATGACCCATAATTTGAGGTGGTTCAATATTATCTTGAGCCCATTTATTCCATTTATATATATGAAAATCAGATCCACAAATTGAAGTACTCTTTACTTGTATTAAAATCTGCTCGGGACCTATTTCTGGAATTTCCACTTCTTTATAAACTGCTCCATACTCGGGTTTTTCTTTTACAATTGCATGCATTTTATTTTTCATTATTAACCCCCTTCAATAGAATTAGAGACCGACCACCACCTCCAAATCTTTTTATACATCCACTTATAATATTTCATTATTAATAGGAAATATCCTTCCTTTTAATAAAATTATTGCAATCCTATATTTGAGTTGTTATAATAAAAATCGTTAAAAAAAGTATTAGAAGGAGAATTAATAATAATGGAAAACACATTTAAAACCAAGTATTTAATTTTAACAGGATTATTTGCCGCATTAACTGCAATTGGGGCATACATTCATATACCTTTTCCTACGGTACCAATAACCTTACAGATATTTTTTGCACTTATGGCTGGTGGTTTATTAGGAAAAAAATATGGCTTTCTGTCACAAGTGATTTATGTTCTGATAGGAGCGATTGGACTACCCGTATTTGCAGGAGGGACCGGTGGTATAGGAATCTTATTTGGACCTACCGGTGGATATATATTTGGATTTTTAGCTGCGGGATACCTAGCGGGGTTTGGTAAACAAAAGTTTTTAACTAAGTCTCTTTATATGCTTTTAGGCCTTGTTGTCATTTATATATTAGGAGTTTCAGGTTTAATGGTATTCGCAGGGCTAGAATTTATGCCTGCTATTACAACTGGTGTAACTCCATTTATAATAGGCGACCTTATCAAAGTGTTCTTGGCCGCCTATCTTTCAGTAAAAATGTCTAGTTATGTTCGACTTTAATATTACCAACTGAGGTTGAAAGCTTTATTTTGATTTGGTTTTCAACCTCTCCATAATTCTTTGATTGATAAATATCATCTTGTACTTTTATTAAACCGGCTTCTTCAAAATTCATGTTATTTAATACCGCGCGAGTTTCAATTCGAAAAGCTGTCTCCTCTGGAATTACTAATTTAATATTACTAGCTCCAGCAGATATTTCAGTTCTATTATCATAATCAGGGTATATGATACTTATTTGTCCCAACCCTGCATCTATATTCAAATTTTCTACTTTTAATTCTTTTAAATCTAGTATAAGATCTCCTGCGCCAGCACTTACATTAATATCTATCGGTATTTTATTAGTTAAATTAACTTCCCATTCTTCGGAACCAGTTCCTACATTAATCTTTTTAGCTTGCTCCACCCTTAAGTCGGCGTTATTATTATTTCTATCATAAAATACAGTAGGAACTTCTCCCCTATAATCTATATCTACATTATATAAATTATCTTTATTGATAACACTGCCCACTTTTAAACGATTTGCTCCATACTTTAATTTAACATTAAGTTTTTTTAGTTCATTGTCAAATTCTCTATCCTCTGAATAAACACCAGAATGTTCTTGGTCATTCAAATAAAAAGTGAAGGAACTACTATCAAACCTACGAATTACTGGTTCAGGCAATACTATAGCTCCAATAAATATAACAAAAATTAATATGGGAACAATCCACCACAATTTTGTCTTTTTTAATATTATATTTAAACCAATTAATATAAGAATCACCGGCCAAAATCTACTTAATAGGTACCAAATTCTAAAGGTCGCTATTCCTAGGGAATTTAATAAAAACAATAGACCAATCCCTATTAAAATTAAGCCCATTATATAGGCAGACCTGTTTCTATTTTCACTGCTCATTTATTAGTAGCCTCCCTATAAATAAGTAACGCTCCCAAACCAATTAATACTACCGGCCAAAATCTTCTCCAATATAAACCTGGAATCCAACTATCAATTATAAAGAATATACCTAAAGCTACTAGAATTAATCCTAAGATTCTTTTCCTTTGCTCTTTACTTTTTTTTTCTTCATGAGGAGAACTTTTTTCTTCGGCAGCTTTATATTCTCCTTCTTCATCCTCCGCTTCAGAGTTTATTTCTACATCATAGACATCTTCTTCACTTTTAGTTGAGTGCCCCTCTGGTCTTTCGGGTATTATAATCCAGGCAATTATATATGCTATAATACCTGCCCCTTCAATTAAAGCAAATAAAACAAAAGCCAGTCTAACTAGGGTTGGATCAATTCCAAAATATTCTGCAATCCCACCACAAACACCACCAATTATTTGATCTTTTTCAGAACGATATAACTTTTTACTCATCAATATTCCTCCTTGATATTTATAGTCTTATATACGTAAATTTTAGTCACTTGGATCAATGTGCACAATCACTTCCCTAACTTGTTCACATTTATTTAACAGTTCTTCTCTAACCTTCATAGAAATATCATGACCTTCTTTTACAGTTAACTGTGCGTCAACAACTATTCTCAAATCAACATAAAGGTCAACCCCACTATAATGAGCTTTTAAATTTTTTAATTTTTCAACTCCGTCTACGTTTTGTACTATATTTCTTATTTCTTCATTATCTTCTTTTGAGGGAGCTTTAACCATTAATGAATCTATAGCATCCACTATGATATTCCATCCAACTCTAATGATTAAGATGGCCACTATAACACCTGCTATAGGATCTAGAATTGGATAGCCTAGGTTAGCCCCTAATATACCCAGTGCAGCCGCTATTGAAGATATTGCATCACTTCTATGATGCCAAGCATCTGCAATCAAGGCCTGATTATTTGTTTCCTCTCCAACCTTATAAGTATATCTAAACATCACCTCTTTAATAATAATTGATAATATAGCTGCCCATAAACCATAAATTCCAGGTATGCCGTATTCTTGTTTTAATATTTCATTAATTATATTATAACCTAATGCTAAACCTGTTAGCAATAATAAAATTCCTAGTATTTTAGCAGCTATCGATTCAGCCTGACCATGTCCATACTGGTGCTCATCATCAGGAGGTTTATTGGAAACATAAATTGCAATTAAAACTGCAATTGTGGAAGCAGTATCAGAGACAGAATGGAAACCATCAGCTATTAATCCAGCACTCCCCACCAAAGCTCCGATGAATATTTTTATTATTGCCAGTAATATATTTCCTACTATCGTAATATATGATATTTTTTTACCCGCTGTATATCTATCCATAAAAAATCAACTCCAAAAATTAAAAGGATTTTTACATAATATCTTGAATATATCTAATCAACCAATATATAATAAATTAGGTGATAAACTTGTCAATAACAACAATTATAATTTTATGTTTAGTAGGGTTTGCTGCTTCATTTTTAGATTCTATCGCTGGCGGTGGAGGATTATTAACAGTTCCAGCTCTAATGGCTGCTGGCCTCCCACCACATCTAACACTGGGAACAAATAAATTTTCAGCTACAAATGCTTCCTTTACCAGTACTTTGACATTTTTAAAATCAAAAAAGATACATATTCCATTGATTAAATATATACTACCTTTTAGCTTTCTAGGGGCAGTATTAGGAGTAACTGCTGTTTTACAAATTAATGAACAATATCTAAGAATTATTATATTAGCTCTTTTAATTTTCGTTGCCTTAAATACACTCTTTAACAAAAATGTAGGAACCGAGAATGACTTCCAAGGAGTAACCACCAAAACCATAATTATTGGTAGTATAATTGCTTTTACTATTGGTTTTTATGACGGTTTTTTCGGTCCCGGTACCGGATCAATATTACTTTATGCATTTATTAGATTTTTTAAATTTAACTTTACTATTGGTACTGCCAATGCAAGAATATTAAATTTTACTAGTAATATAACCTCACTAATTCTATTTGCATACCATGGTCGTATAGTTTATTCAGTAGGGATACCAATGGCATTATCAATGATTTTAGGCGCCTTTATAGGTACTCGAATGGCTATAAAACATGGGGGTAAAATCATAAAACCCATATTTGTAACAATGTCTTTAGCCATAGTGGTCAAATTGTTTATAGATACAATTTAATATAATTAATCAAAATATAGATCTTTGTCTGCTCCGTTAAATTGAGTTTTATATAACCTATTATAAACACCATTAGATTTATTAATCAACTCTTGGTGAGTTCCTTTTTCAACAATACCTTTTTCTGTTAACACTACAATTTTATCCGCATTTTTTACCGTTGACAATCTATGTGCTATTACCAAAGTGGTCCTATCCTTTGAAAGCCTTTCTAATGAAGACTGAATAACTTTTTCGCTTTCACTATCTAGAGATGATGTAGCTTCATCTAAAATCAATATGGGTGGGTTTTTTAAAAAAGATCTAGCAATCGAAATGCGTTGCTTTTGCCCACCTGAGAGCTTCACCCCTCTCTCACCAATTTTGGTCTGATATCCTTCACTTAAACCCATAATAAATTGGTGTGCATTTGCTTTTATCGCCGCCTCTTTTATTTCTTCATCTGTCGCAGTATAATTTCCATAAGAGATGTTATCTTTTATATTTCCATTAAAAAGAAAAACTTCCTGCTGAACTATACCAATATTTTCTCTTAATGACTCTAACTCAATATTTTCAATATTTTTTCCATCTATATATATTGCTCCCCCATCTATTTCATAAAAACGAGGTAAAAGATTACAAACTGTCGTTTTACCAACTCCAGAAGGACCAACAAAGGCTATTGTTTCTCCTGGTTGAATATCCAAATTAATGTCTTTTAATACTTTTTTATGATTATCATATCCAAAAGATACATTTTTATATTTTATTGTACCCTTAACTTTATCTAATTTTATTGCATTTTCTTTCTCATCTACTTCAGGGTCTACATCTAATAGTTCTAAAAACCTATTAAATCCTGCCATACCTTTTTGGAACTGTTCATTAAAATTCACCAATCTTCTAATCGGATTCATAAACATATTCACATAAAATATAAAAGCTACCAATTCACCGGTGGTTAAAGAATCATTGAAAATATAATATGCCCCGGCTGATACTGTAAATAAAGTAATCAAATTGGTAAAAAAATTCATGCCTGAGTGAAAAACAGCCATATTCTTCATAGCAAATTCACGCGATTGTCTAAATTGCTGATTACCATCATTAAATTTGTCTTCTTCTAAAGTTTCGTTAGTAAAAGATTTAACTACTCTAATACCGCTTAAACTATCTTCAACAATTGAATTTACCTCTGCTATTTTTTCCCTGATATCTTTAAAGGATATATACATTTTTTCTCCTAAAACCAAAGAAAAATAAAACATTACAGGCAAAATAGCAAAGGTGAATAAAGCTAACTCCCACTTCATAACCAATAGAATAATAAAAGAACCTATCAACATTACTCCTGAGATAAACAGGTCTTCAGGACCATGATGAGCAAGCTCCGAAACATTATTTAAGTCATTTACTATTCTCGACATTAAATAACCTACCTTGGTATTATCATAGAATTTAAAGGATAATTTTTGTAAATGGCTAAATAATTCTTTACGCATATCGGTTTCCATTCTTATACCAACCACATGCCCCCAATAATGAACTATGTACTGGAAAATTAATCTTAAAACATATAAAATAAATAATAGAATCAATAACCTAATAATCATATTAGCATTTTTATTAGGAAAATAATTATCAAGTAACTGTTGCATAATTACAGGAAACATTAAATCAAGACTAGACATTAAAAATGCACTAACCATATCAACTAAAAATAGCTTCCAGTGGTTTAAATAATACTTTGAAAATTTCTTTATCATAAACGGTATTCCCCTCTACTTCTTACTACTTTTAAATATTCTATCATATTTTGTTTAAAACTGCAAAGCATTTTTTTGAATAATATTTATCTTAAAATAAATTTTATTAATTTTTAATTATTTATTAATGAAATATATTTATTATTTATTTAATATACTAAAGAAAGGGGTTAATCATATATGGAACTTTATCCTTTGAAATTTATTCCAATTTATATTAATAAAATATGGGGAGGAAATAAGTTAAAAAATGATTTGAATAAAAATACTAGCCAAAACAACATCGGAGAAAGTTGGGAAGTTTCAACGAATAAAGATAAGGTTAGTGTTGTAAAAAACGGATCTTACAAAAATGAAAAATTAACTGATTTAATTAAAAAATACCCTAAAGAACTATTAGGACCATCCTATAATAAAAATGATAAATTTCCACTTCTATTAAAAATTATTGATGCTACTAAAAAATTATCAGTACAAGTTCATCCAAATGACAAATTAGCTAAAAAATTAGAAAACGGAAATGGCAAAACCGAAATGTGGTATGTACTTGATGCATCTAAAGAAGCAAAACTCTATATTGGACTTAAACAAATAGAAAATAAAAAACAATTACGAAAAGTCATTAAGGAAGGTAAATTAGAAAATCATTTAAATGAAATAGAGGTCTCAAAAGGTGATTTTTTCTTTATACCCTCTGGAACAGTACATGCTATTGGTGGGGGGTTAATGTTAGTAGAAATCCAGCAAAACTCTAATACTACTTACAGATTATATGATTGGAATCGAGTTGATGATGCTGGCAACTCAAGAGAATTACACCTAGAAAATGGAATTAAGGCAACTAATTTAAACCTAAACATAAAGGGGAATCAAGTTCTATTACAGAAAAAAACCTCTGAATACAAACAAGAAATACTATGTGCCTCAGATTACTTCATTACTAATAAAATATATTTAAATGGTTCACTATCAATTGAAAATGAAAACTTCGTATTATTGACTTGTATAAAAAACGAAGGAAAAATTTACTATGGAGACAATAAATCCGAGGATATCAAATTAGGGGAATCGGTAATGTTACCTGCTAATATTAAAAACGTCAAACTGAAAGGGGATATGAATTTATTAAAAATGTATATTCCTGAAAGTCTAGATCAACATATAAGAAAATTGAAAGAAAAAGGTTTTAATAAAATATAGAAAGTAACCATAAATTAAAAAAGAGACCCTTGATAAGTTGGGTCTCTTGCTTTTCTATATTATTTTGTTTTTCATTTTTAATAGGAAACATCCCAATCTCCTGTAGTCATATAAATTACTCTTTCACAAATGTTTGTAGCATGATCTCCGATTCGTTCTAAAAACCTACTAATAAAGATAAGTGACATTGCTTGACGAATTGTTTTTGGATCTTCGATCATAAAGGTCAATAGCTCTCTTAATATTTGTTCATCCAAAACATCTACTTCTTCATCTTCTTTAGCAATTTCATGTGCAAGTTCTACATCGAAATTAACAAACGCTTTTAAACTTTCTTTTAATCTCCTTGTTACAATATCTGTCATGCGCGGAATATCAATTAGTGGTTTTAATAAGGGCTCATCACCAATATTTATTACCATTCTAGCAATATTACAAGCATGATCTCCAATTCTTTCTAGATCAGTAGCCAATTTTGAAATTACTATTATTGTTCGTAAATCTTTTGCCACTGGCTGTTGGGTAGCAATAAGTCTAGTACACATTTCTTCTAATTCAAGTTCATATTCATCTATTTTATCATCTCTTTCTAAAACTGCCTCGGCAAGCTCTATATCCTGATTTTTTAAAGCTTCTATACTTTGTTCTATAGACTCTTCAACCTGACTACCCATAAGGAGCATTTCATTTTTTAATTTTTCTATATTTTCATCAAGTCCTTTTCGCTGCATCATACCCTCACCTTTCTTTTATCCAAATCGACCTGTAATATAGTCTTCAGTTCTTTCATCATCGGGATTTTCAAATATTTTACCAGTATTAGCATATTCTATCAATTCTCCCAACAAGAAAAATCCTGTTTCATCAGAAACCCTGGCAGCTTGCTGCATACTATGAGTTACAATCACTATAGTATAGTCATCAACTAATTCTGCCATTAATTCTTCTATTTTTGCTGTCGCAACGGGATCCAAGGCTGAAGCAGGTTCATCCATTAATAATACTTCGGGTTTCACTGCCAACGCACGAGCAATACAAAGTCTCTGCTGCTGACCACCTGATAAATCAAAGGCGGGTTTTTTTAGTCTATCCTTAACTTCCTCCCAAAGAGCAGCACTTTTTAAACTGTTTTCAACAAGTTCATCTAAATTATTATTTTTTTGCAATCCATGAACCCTTGGTCCATAAGCAACATTATCATATATGGATTTTGGAAAAGGATTAGGCTGTTGAAAAACCATTCCAACTTTTTTTCGAAGCTGTACAACATCTACATTAGGGCTATATAAATTTTCACCATCTAACAAAACTTCACCATCTACAGTTGTATTGTCAATTAGGTCATTCATTCTATTAATAACCCGTAGAAAAGTAGATTTTCCACAGCCTGAAGGTCCAATTAAGGCAGTTATTTTATTTTCTTTAATTTTCATATTAATGTCTTTCAAAGCCTGGAAGTCGTCATAATAAAAATCCAGGTTTTTTATTTCTATTTTTGTATTATTGGAGGCCATCAGATGAAACTCCTTTCTTTAATTAAATATATCTTTACATTCTTAATTTATCACATATATTGTATGTTATAAACAGATTTATGTTAAAATAATGTTACATTTCTGTTAACAATTTTTCTTAAGTTTTATTTAGATAAAATCTAAAGGTGGTTCCCTCTCCAACTTTACTATCTACTTCTATTTCACTATCATGACCTTTCACAATATGCTTAACAATAGAAAGACCAATTCCAGTGCCTCCAACTTCTTTAGATCTTGCTTTATCAACCCTATAAAATCTCTCAAATATTCTATCTTGGTCTTCTTTAGGAATTCCAATCCCTGTATCTTCAACTTCTATATATACTTTTCCCTCTTTGTCATAGGCTCTTAAATAAATTTTACCCTTTGGTGGTGTATATTTAATAGCATTATCAATTAAATTAATCATTAGATTTTCTATCTGTGGTTTATTCATTTTAACTAAAGGTAAGTCATTTTCAAATTGGTTTATTATTTCTATATCCTTTTTACTAGCTTCACTTTGTAGAATTCTAATTGGTTTTTCGAGAATACCATCAAGGTTCTCCGGTTTTAAGTCAAAATAATCAGCTTCTAATTCAGATAACTCTAAAAGGTCATTAATTAATAAATTTAAGCGGGTTGTTTCTTTACTTATTACCCCCACAAATTTCTTAATGGTATCATAATCTTTAATTTCATTATCTATTATGGTATCTGCATATCCTTTTATTGATGTTAAAGGCGTTTTAAGTTCATGGGAAACATTAGCAACAAAATCTTTTCTCATCTCTTCCAACTTCTTTATTCTCGTAACATCAATCAAAACTATTACTGCTCCAATAATATTACCGTTATTATCTAAAACAGTTTGAAAATTACAGTCCAAATTGATTTTTTCAGGCTTTTTAAAGGTCATTTCAGTACTATAACTGTTTTCTTCATTTAATACTTTACTTAAATATTCATCAAATTTATAGTCTCTTAATTGATTAATAAAATTTTTGCCTTCAACATTCTCACAATTAATATTAAACATATCGCATGCTTTTGGATTCATCATTAAAATATTTTTATTAGCATCAGTAGCAATAACACCCTCATTCATACTATTTAGGATAGCACTCAGTTTGTTTTTCTCTTCAACTAGATTATCTATCTTTTTATCCAATTCAATTCCTAATCTATTATATTCTTCTACAAGCTTACCTAATTCATTATTAGAATATTTTATATTATCAATTTTTCTTCTTTTCCCATCCACAATTTCTTTGGCCATATTTTTTATTTTCTTAAGCGGCTTAATTATCGATTTTGAAAAATACCATACTATAATATTACTTATTACTAATAACATGATTAAAAAGAATAAATACCAATATATATCTACTCTAATAATTGTATTTATCTTTTCTAATGATTTTGCAAGTCTTATATACATTTTATTACCATTAACATTAAAACTTGCAGCAAGATAATACATATCTTGATTTAAAGTATCACTACGGCGAGTAGAATTTCCAAAATTTTTGTCTTCAATTACTTGTTGCACTTCAGGTCTGCCTAGATGATTATCCATTAATTCTGGCTTATACCTTGAATCTGCCAATACCCTACCTTCTTCAGCAATAATTGTTATCCTAGTTTCTATATTACCACCGATATCTTTTACAATATTATCTAAATTTTCAGAATTATATATGTTGTTTCTAATGTTTTCATTTGACTTTAACAAATATATATTATCTTTTAGATTTGCTTCCAATTGTTCAAGATAAAAATCCCTATAATTCAAAGTGAAAAAATAAAAAATAAGACTAAAAACAATTATCTGTATAACAGCAAAAACAATGATTAGTTGGGTACGAAGACTTAAATTATTCCACTTTTTCAAATTTATATCCCACTCCTCTCACTGTCTTAATAAGATTTTCACCTAACTTTTTCCTTAATCTTCTTACATGTACATCAACAGTTCGGGTATCACCAGAAAATTCATATCCCCATATTTCTTTTAATAACTTATCACGAGAAAATACCTGATCATTATTTCTAATGAAATATACTAATAAATCAAATTCTTTAGGGGTCATAGGAATTTCATTGCCATCTTTTTTTATAGTATGATTTTTAATATTTATTATAATATCTTTTAAATTAATAATTTTTTCTTCGTCTTCATCATAAGATTTTGACATTGTAATCCTTCTCAATAAGGCTTTAACTCGAGCAACTAATTCACGCATATTGAATGGCTTGGTTATATAATCATCTGCTCCTAATTCCAATCCAATAATCCTATCTATATCTTCACTTTTTGCTGTTAACATAATAATTGGTAAATCTCCTAATTTATCATCATTTCTAATCTTTTTACATACATTTAATCCATCTATTTCAGGCAACATTAAATCTAATATTACCAAATCAATACTTTGATCCGCTTTTTCTAAAGCTTCTTTTCCATCAACAGCTTCAATAGTTTTATATCCTTCATTTTCTAAGTTGAATTTTAATAATTCTCTGATATTTTTCTCATCATCAACTATTAAAATACGCTTACCCATAGCTTTCCCCCTCCCATATAATTAAAGAGCCCCGATAAGGGCCCTTTACATTTTTTAGCTGATTCTATTTTTCTTGCGTTCAATAATACTATAAGCAATATCAGCAAATTGATCACTAATATGTTCAAGATCTTCTAAGACTTCTAGATACGCTATTCCAGCTGATGGAATACAGACCCCTTTATTCAATCGCTTGAGATGATCTTCTCTATATTGTAATAATATATCATCCATTTCTTCTTCGCCGGCAAATAATTTCTCGGCAAGATCTTCATTGCCGGTTTCAATAATTTCTCTTGAATCCCCTAAATAGCTTGTTACAATATCATAAGCGTTTTCTATTGATTTTATTGCTTCTTCAGAAAATTCCAGATCATTTTCAATTATATATTCAGCTAAATCAGCAATGCTATTACCATCATCACCGATACTTTCTACATCATCAACAATAGCAAAAAAACTATCTAATGTTTTAATATCTTCATCTGAAAGTGAAGTTTGTGGGATATTTGTTAAGAAAACCAACAATTCCTCTTCTATTTCATTTACAATTTCTTCTTTATGCCTAATTTTTTTAATCATCTCTGTATCTTTCTCTATTACGGCCTTTTTAGATTCTAGAATCATTTCCTCAACAATACTGTGCATTCTTGTAACTTCTTTATGAACCTGAGTCAATGCTGCTTGAGGAGTATTTAACATCCTTTCATCAATGTGGACTAGACCCCTCTCAATTGAAATATCTTCTCCAGGAATTATTTTATTTACAAGATGAACCATAAAACCTACAAATGGCATCCAGATTAATGTATTTGTCACATTAAACAATGTATGTGTGTTAGCTAACAAACGTTCAGAACTTATTGTATTATTAGTGACTTGGCTTACACTTCTTAATAATTCTCTTAAATGACCTGTGAAATCAGGTATAACATAAATTAATAAGATCATTATGCTAGTACCTAAAATATTAAAGATAAAGTGTGCAGCTGCTGATTTCTTAGCAGTTTTACTTGCTCCAATAGCTGATAAGATAGCTGTTACAGTAGTACCTATATTACTACCTAACAAAATAGGAACACCAGAGTTGAAATCAATAACACCAACTGAGACTAGACCTACTAAAATACCGAAGGTAGCACTACTACTCTGGATTACAACTGTAATAGTCATCCCAGCTAATACACCTAGAATTGGATACTTACCAAAGTTTTTCATTAGTTCAACTATGTACTGTGAATCCCTTAATGGGTTCATCGTTTCACTCATTATATTAAGACCTAAGAAAAGAATACCAAAACCTAATATAACTTGGCCAATATACTGATATTTCTTTTTATTCGCAAATAAATATGCTATTGCACCTAAAGTAATAGCATGGAAAGCATAGTCTCCCAAATCAAAAGAAATTAACTGGGCAGTTACTGTAGTACCTATATTTGCTCCCATTATTACTCCTATAGATTGTTTTAATGTCATTAAACCAGCATTAACAAAACCTACCACCATAACCGTGGTAGCACTACTACTTTGCACAATAGAAGTTACACCTGTTCCAACCAATACCCCTGAAAAAGTATTATTGGTTAAAAACGCTAAAATGTGTCTTAACCTTTTGCCGGCTGTTTTTTGTAAACCTTCACTCATCTGTTTCATACCATAAATAAATAAGCCTAACCCCCCGGTTAGGCCAACAACCATATCAAATGACAAGTTTAGTTGCCCCCCTAAATATTTAATTATATAATTTTTATTCCTGCATTTAGGGGTTCAAATTTCCTAAATAACCCCTATTCGTTCTTTATCTTCTTTTAATTTAAGTTCTACAGAATCTGTTAAAAGGTCGGCATATGAAAAAGAAAGATGCCTTTCTTGGTCATTATCTACAACCTTTACAATAAATATATTATCATAAGTTTTGTCTAAAATACCTTCTTTATTTATTGATCTTCTTCTCCCACGATCTGCCTTAATAATAACCTCTTGCCCAATATATTGAGAAATGTTTTTCCTAATCTCACTCAAAGTATTCTTTGACATAAGAGAACCCCCCCGGCTTTCTCTTTGGAACAGCTGATATATTTGTTAAAGTTAACAAATAAGAATCTTCGCATTAGTGGATTATATAAAAAATATTATTGACTGTCAAGTTCTAAGAAGATTACTTAGTATATTTATCAGCTACATTAGAAGCCGCATAAGAATCAGGTTTTATTAAAGCATCGTAACCACTACCTACAACCATACCTACAACTTCCTTAATTATTTCACTACTAGGACCGTTTTCACCTACATCAATGTGGATTTCAATATCTTCCAAACCCAATGCAGAGTCCTCTAAGGAAATATAATCAGTGATTTTACTGGCTACTTTAAGACTTCGAGATACTTCATGATAAATTCTTTTTTTAAACCCACTCTTCATCTTTACATTCTTTTTGTGATAAAAATATCTGCCACCATGACCAACCCTATAAATAACAATTGCAGTAACAAATACAGATTCTCTAAACCCAGGATGAGAATCTGTGCCAATAATCAGTTTATATTTTTGTTCTGGTTTATCCTTTATAAAGGATAAGATACTATTATAAGTATTTTTAATATTCATTTTACCTTCGGTAGGGCTGATAAACTTCATTTTTATCCCTCTTTTTTATTTTTTAATTCCCAAAACTTGTTACTTAATGAAACCATTTCTTCAA
Source organism: Halanaerobiales bacterium (assembly GCA_021736945.1). GTDB lineage: Bacteria > Bacillota > Halanaerobiia > Halanaerobiales > M55B127 > M55B127. Next base: position 32,935 of record JAIPEX010000004.1, read on the forward strand.
TAGATAAATTCTCTCCTCTTATTCTCTTATCTATATTAGATTTTTTTAAACCTTCTAAAATTATATCTTTATCTAATTTTAAATGAGGAGATAATGTAAGACTATTTTTTATATTTTTTCTTCTTAAATTAAAAATTGCTCTCACAACATCAAAAAAGAAGTTTTTGTCTTGAACTTTATAAGGGATTTCATCATAAGGTGTAAGTTTTATTACTGCAGAATGTACTGCTGGGCGAGGAATAAATGATTCTGGTTTAACTTCAAATTTAATTTCTGTTTTATAGTGAAATTGGATAAAAACACTCAAACTACCGTAATCTTTATTACCCGGAGAAGCATTTAATCTTTTTGCAACTTCCCTTTGCATCATAAATACCATTTCGGAAATCTTTAAAGGTGAAAAAAGTAAGTTCTCAATTATTGGAGTTGTAATATAATAAGGAAGATTTGCTATTATTTTTACTTTTTCGTTTTCCAACTTATTGTTTTCAATGAAATTATCCCAATTGACTTGGAGAATATCATCCTTTAAAATTTCTAAATTATTATAATCGTCAAACAAATCTTCTAAAATTTTAATAAATCTGGAATCCTTTTCTATAGCTAGTACTTTGCCAAGTTTGACCTCTTCTAATAAATACTGAGTTAAAGATCCTATGCCGGATCCAATTTCTATAACTTTTTCTTTGCCTTTTAAATCAGAAACCTCTATTATTTTCCTCATTATCTTATTATCAATCAAAAAGTGTTGACCTAATTTTTTATTCAATCTAATATTATATTTATTTAATATATCTTTAGTATTTGTAAAGGTTGCAATTTTTTTATCCATATAACTCTCCTTACCTTAATATATATTCTCATATTTATTCTATCATATTAACAATCATATTGTAAAATTTGATAAAAATTAACCTTTTTTAACTATCAATTTTATTCTAAATTTACAATTCCTTTTTTTAAACATTTTATAAGAGCCTGAGTACGATCATTTACTGAAAGTTTTTTTAATATACTACTAACATGATTCTTAACCGTTCTTTCACTAATTACTAATTCTTCTGAAATTGCACGATTTGTAAATCCCTGAGAAATCAATTCCATAACATCCATTTCTCTTTTAGTAAGATTATGAAACTTAAATTCCGTATTCACTTCCTTTACACTATCATTACTAATTGTATTTACATATTTAGTAATCATACTATACAAATACTTATGATCTTTGGAAACAGAAATTTTTAAATCAATATATCTTTCTAACCTAGTATTAAAAAATACTTCTTTATTATTCAAGATAAATATATTAATTTGCTTATCAATAGCTTTAATATTCTTTACCAACTTTTCAAGTTCTTCCCGGGTAACATCCAGGTTATTAATTAAAACTAAATCAGGAAGAAACTTTTCTAAAACTGGTATGACATGTTCATATTGGGAAATTGAAAATACCGATTTTATTTTTTCTTTATTCTTTAGCAAATGTGAAATAGCGTCTTTATATAATTTATTTTTGTCAAAAATGAGAACTTTAATTTTACTCATAATTTTCACCTTTTTATATTTTACCTTCATTATATCATGTTTATAAAATAAAAAAAGGCTAATTCTTTTAAGAATTAGCCTACTAATTTATAAATTGTTAATAAAGACTTTTATTATCTATATAATAGTGCTCTTACCGGAGAGGCTTCAGCGCCTTTTATCTTAAGGGGCGGAGCTATTAATTTATAATTCCCGGGCTTTATTTCTTTCAGATTAATTCCTTCTAACACAATCACATTATTTTTTAGTAATAATTTATGGACCGAAAAATCTGTAGTATCTAAACTCTCTATAGTTAAATAATCAATCCCAATAAATTCGATCCCTGATTCAATTAAATACTCAGCTCCTTCATAATTTAAATAGACAAAATTATCTTGAAAAGTATTTTCTGAAATCATATTACTGTTTTGTGTTTTAAATAGGATTTTGTTACTATAAAATTCTATTTTTTCTAATTCTCTTTTCCTTATCTCTTTTTTATTTTTAATTTCAATTACTTGTACATCACCTAAAAATCTTTCAGGAGATATTTCCTCAATAGTTTTACCATTTTTGATAAAATGTGATGGTGCATCTACATGTGTACCCACATGCACGCTTACTTTCATATTACTTAGATTATAATTATCATCAATTATATTTTTTATTCTATTAAATTTTGGAATCGTATCTCCTGGGAAACTAAGCATTCCTTCTTCAATATTTAGAGAAATATCGTAAAATTTATTATTCATCACTTCCCGCTCCTCTCATACAACTCTATTAACAGGTTCATTTCCTTCCAAAACAGCTATTATATCTTTAGCCACCATCTCTGCCATCTCATTTCTTGCATAGGTTGTTGCAGAGCCAGTATGCGGAGTTAAAATCACATTATCTAATTCTAATAATTCCGGATGAACTTTTGGTTCTTCTTCATATACATCTAAACCTGCTCCAAATATTTCTTTTTGTTTGAGTGCTTCTACCAAAGCATTTTCATTAATTATTGGTCCCCGGCCCGTATTAACAACTATGGCATTATCCTTCATCTTCTCAAATTCTTTCTTATCTATTAGATGATAAGTAGAATCGTTTAAAGAAGCATTAATTGTAATAAAATCTGAATCTTTAAGTAACTTATCTAATTTTGCAAATTTAACCCCGAATTTAGATTCTTCCGCTTGATCTAGCGGAGTTCTTTTATTATATAGGATATCCATATTAAAACCTTGGGCTCTCTTAGCAACTGCTTGACCAATTCTGCCAAAACCAATTATTCCTAAAGTTTTGCCATGAGTTTTTCGACCTAATAATAATTCTGGTCCCCAACCGTCAAATTTTAGATTCCTTACAAATTTATCAGACTCTACTATTCTTCTAGCTGTTGCTAGTAGTAAAGTCCAAGTTAGATCAGCGGTGGCTTCCGTCAAAACTCCCGGAGTATTTGTTACAACTATATTATTTTCTTGAGCTGCCTTGAGATTAATATTGTCATATCCAACTGCATAATTAGCAATTACCTTTAAATTCTTACATTTATTAATTATTTCCTCATCAATCTCATCGCTTAATAAAGAAACAATTGCATCTGCATTTTGAGCATGTTTTATAAGTTGTTGTTTATTAGGATTTTGTTTATCAGAAAATATACTTACCTCATGATGATTCTTTAATAATTCTATACCTATATCCGGAATCTTACGAGTTAAAAATACTTTAGCCATCTGAGACCCTCCATTTCTGTTTAAAATATATCAACATCTATCTTTCCTTCTTCATATTTCAGGTGCTCCTCTTCATTTCTAAGAATTCTTAAAACTCCTTGGGCTAAATTTTCCATCTCTTCTGCCCCAGGAAAAATAATTACCTCTGATATATATTCAACTTTCTTTATAATTTTATTTGTAATATATTTAGATTGTGCAAGACCACCAGTAATAAATATTGCATCCACATCACCATTTAAAACCGTAGCCATCGCGCCAATTTCTTTTGCAATTTGATAAATCATACCTTCATAGGCCAATTTAGCTTTTTCATCTCCATTTTCTATTCTTTCTTCAATTTCTAATCCATCATTTGTACCTATATAGGCTGTTAATCCGCCATTACCTAAAAGCTTCTTAACAAACTCATTTCGATCAGGGTCATTATCAAAAATATATTCTGCTAAACCAAGACTGGGTAAGGTACCAACCCGTTCAGGTGAATAAGGACCGCCTTGATTAGCATTATTAACATCGACAATTTTCCCTTTTTTTAATGGAGCAATAGAAATACCCCCACCCAAATGAACTCCTATCAAATTACATTTATCAAAAGTGGTATTTAAATAATCGGCTGTTTTTCTTCCAATAGCTTTTAAATTTAAAGCATGTGATTGGCATTTGCGAGGAATTTCTGGAAGACCTGACAATCTCGCTACATCCTCAAATTCATCAACAGAAATAGGATCTACAGTATAAGCCGGTATTTTATTTTCCTGCCCAATATTATATGCTATAATACCTGCTAAATTAGAAGCATGTGAAGAATTTTTTGCTATCTTTAAATCATAAACCATATTTTCATCTATTAAATAAGTCCCTCCGAGTAAAGGATCTAAAGCAACTCCTCCTCTGGCGACTACAGCATCCAACTCACTCATTTCATGATTTGAATTCGAAATTTCATTTTTTACAAGTGATTCTCTCCAATTTAATTGGTCAATAATTTTTTCAAACTTCTTTATATCTTCACTCGTATGTTGAATGTTTTTATTCCATACCTCAATTTCATCTTCAAATATAGATAGTTTAGTAGAAGTGGAACCTGGATTAATTATTAATAACTTAAACATTCCTATATCTCCCCTTTATTTAATATCGTTATAATTATTATTTCATTAATAAAGGGCTAAATCCTCTTTTTAAAATTCACCTCTTCAAAAGTCAAGAAACCATATTTGAATGCTTTTACTATCATCTCCACTGTAGAATGAGCTTTAAACAAAAGAAATAACTTTTTTTTGTGGTATTGAATTGTGCTCTTGCTTAAATGTAATTCTTTTGCTAAAGCTCTATCAGTCAATCCCTTAGCTAATTGCTTCAAAATAAATATTTGTTTTTCCGTAAGCTTTTTATTATACGAACTTTTAAAATTCAACTTTTTGTTAGCTATTTTTAATTGAATATTATCTACCAATAGATTACTTAAACAAATTATTTCATTTGGTATTAAATCTTTATGGACCACATTTATAAACCCATAAACTCTTTCTTCTTTCATTATTGGAGTAGCGACACTATACCAACCATTTAACGGTTTACAAAAATGATGGCCTGGCAAGATATGTACAGGTTTTTTTAATTTGCCAGCCAAAAAGACAGCGTTAGTTCCAGAAAATTCTTCTGAGAAAGAAAAACCCTTTTGAATTCCAGCTCTTTTTAATTTATTAATTTCAGAAAACCCAGCTGCTATTTCTTCAACCACAAACTTATTGTTAATCAAGAAAAAACAATAGTTGGGATCTAATCGTTCATTAATTATTTTGACTTTTTTAAAAAAATGTTTTTTTATTTTGTTATCCATATAATATGAATTCTTATCTTCATTAATAATAGTTTCTGGATTAATATTTCTGCTTTTTTTATTTTTTAAACATCTAGTCCATGAAGCAGTTACTTCTTCTTTAATTAAATTATAATCAAAGTACATTTGCTCAATATCCAATCATAACACTCCAGTTTGTTAATTTAAAAAATCTAGTTTTTCTAATACATAATATATTATTTTTCTTTTACTTGCTACTATAGAAGCTTTTGTGATCATCCCATTTTTATAATTAACATCTATCGTATTTTCTCCTTTAGATAAATAATCTGTGATACTGGCTTTTATTTTGTACACATAATTTTTATTATTAACTCTAGTAGCTTCAGAATTTATTTTTAAAATTCTACCTTCAGCAACTCCGAACTCTTTATAAGGATAAGATGCTATCCGGTAACGTACTAAATCATTTTTTTCTATCCTTAATATATCTTTGTTTTTGATTAACAATTCTACATAATAAGTTTGTTTTTGATCAGGTATTATTTTCATGATTTTTTTACCAGGGGGAATATAATCTCCCTTATTATAGCTCTCTAAAAATTGTAGTTCTCCACTTATAGGAGCTGTTATTTTATAATTTGAAAGTTTGTTTTTAATATTCGCTATTTCTATTTTATTTGTTAAAATATTATCTTCTAGTTTAGTTATTCTTTCTTCAATTTCTAGAATTTTTCCGCTTTTATAATCATGAAATTTATATTTCAAATCTTCTAGACTTCTTTTTTCTTTTTTGTATTCATTTACAGAGACACTTACAGATTTAAATTTTTTCATGATTTCAAGTTCGTTTTCTTTAAAGTGAATATTCGCTTTTAAATTGTTTATCTTGTTTTTTATAATATTATATTCATTTTGTAACCGATTTAACTGTACTTTTCTATTTTCTTGTTCACTTTTTAAATAATCTTTTATAAACTTTAAATCTGCTATTTCATTTTTATCAGCACTGATTTTTTTGCTTAAGTATTCTTTTCTTCTAATTAATGCACTACTTTCGATATCAAATAATAAATCCCCCTTTTTTATATTTAATTTACTTTCTGGTATTATATCACTTAATATACCACCCTCAATACTATATATAGTACTAATATTATCACGATATTTTATTACCCCACTTGTCTCAATTATTACATCTATTTCTCCAAAAAACATCCAAATTATTGCAATTATTATTATAAGTAATACAATGAGAATAGTTAATTTTAAAAAAAGTTTGTTTTTGGAATTTTTTTGATATTTCTTTTTAGTTAAATTATTAATATCTAAATATTTATATTTCAATTAATATTCCCTCATTTTTTAATTATAATATTTCTGATCAGTCCATAAATTATAATAATCACCTTTTTGAGCAAGTAGTTTTTTATGAGTCCCTTTTTCAGTGATTTTACCTTTTTTCATGTAGAAAATTTTATCAACATTTTTAATAGTTTTTAAACGATGAGCGATTATTATAACAGTCTTATTAGAAGAAAATTTGTTTATTATATTTAATATATTATTTTCAGTAGAATAATCTAAGTTATTAGTAGCTTCATCAAAAATCATTAAATCGGGGTTCTTAAAAAAAGTTCTGGCTATAGCAATTCTTTGTTTTTCACCACCAGAAAGATTTTTCCCTTTTTCAGTAATTTCTGTTTGATATCTTTGAGGTAACTGATTTATATGACTATGGATTTTCGCTTTTTGAGCTGCCTTTACCACTTTATTAAGCTTATCTTCTCGCCCATTCAGATCTATATTCTCTTTTATTGTTTTGTTAAACAAAAATATATTTTGAGGAACATATCCAACCTTTTCCCTATAATTTTTAGTATTAATATCTTCTATATTTTTACCATCCAAATAAATATTACCTTTACTTACAGAATAAAATTTCATCAGTAATTTAATTATGGTTGTTTTACCTGAACCGCTCTCTCCAACAAAAGCTACTGTTTCTCCAGCTTCAATATTAAAAGAAACATTTTTTAAAACTTTATTCTTCATATTATAAATAAAATCAACATTCTCATATATAATATTACCCTTTATTTGATTTAAACTAATAGTCTCGTTATTAGTTTTAGTTTTATCTAAAACCATAATCTCTTTTAATCTATCCAAAGCCACTAATGCCTCTTGAATTTTAGGTTGTAATTTTATTAAATTCTGTAAAGGATCATAAAAATATACTAATAAGGCATTAAATGTAATTAATTGTCCTATCGTTAAATTTCCTTCAATCACCTGATAGCCTCCGGCCCATAGAAGTATTATTTCTCCTATGGCAGCTAACAAATTATCAATAGAATTTTGTATATTTTGTAACTTCCCTGCTGCAAATATCTCCTCTATGAAACTTAAAAACTTTTCTTCATTATTAATATAACTTTGTCTTTCATTGTTATGAGTTTTTATAGTTTTTATACCTTCAATAGTTTCAACTAATGTGGATTGTAATTCTGCTCCTTTTTCCATCTCCTTTTTTCTCACTTTGTTATGTTTTTTTGCAAATGATAATACTAATATTATATAGATTGGAATTAAAATAACAGCAATTTTAAAGAGATATTTACTTTGCAAATATAGAATGGTTCCCCCACCGATTATTAAAAAAGAATCTATCATTATAGAAATGGCTGCACTAGATAATGCATCTCTTATTTTACCTGAATCATGAACTCTTGAAATTATTTCTCCTATCTCTCTTTTTTCATAAAAAGAGATTGGAAGTTCTAAAATATGTTCAATATAGTCCATGATTAAACTAATATCAATTTGCTGGCTTAAAAATAATGTTAGATGATTTCTAAAAGCATCCATCATAACTTTAAATACTGAAATTATAAGAATCCCGGATGAAATGATATGTAGAGTTTTAGTTAAACCATTAACTAAAATACTATCAATCATATATTTGAAATAAAAAGAACCAGCTATCCCTAAGACGGTATATAGTAATGAGGCTACAAAAATGTATCCAAGTAATTTTTTATGGTTTCTCAAATGTTTTTTTATAAACGAACCCTTTTCAATATCTGTATTAGTTTTAACCATTTCACCTTTTCCACAAGAAAATAATATCAATATGTTAGTCCATTTGGCTAAAAAATCTGATCTACTTATTACTTTTAATCCAAAAGCTGGATCAAAAATAATAAGATTATATTTTTTAATTTTTAGTATTACAACATAATGAGCATAATTATCATTTATTAAATGGGCAATTACCGGTAATTTTAAATCTTTTGTTAAATCATTATTTTGAGCTTTCACACCTTGAGACTCAAATCCAATATCTTCTGCTGTTTTTATTAAACCATATGCAGAAGTACCTTTTTGATCAGTTCCAGCTGCTTCCCTAATTTTACTCGTAGGATAATTTATACCATTTAAATTTGCTATAGTTGCAAGACAAGCAGCACCACAATCGGTCTTATCTCTTTGTTTAATAAGCTTATTTTTTGTAATGATTTTCAAATATGTTAAATGAATATTGTTAAAAATGCTTTTCATAAATTATCAATACTTATTGAAGTAAGTGGTATATTACCTGTCCAATTAAAAATCCCACTAATACTCCTGCAGCTGTAGTAAAAAATAAACCCAAAACAAAATTATGTCCAGAAATAGGGCCCTTTAATAAAGTAAATAATGTCATTTTCTCATTCTCCTTTTTATTCATTGAATTTGCCTCCTTAAAAAGCAGGGAATGCCTTATTAATTTTAAGACACTCCCACCTTTTTATTTTCTTGCCGCCTTATTATAACCAACATATGCCCCGAGGGCTATTCCCCCTAACCCAGCGGCTAAATATATTACTGTGGCTGTTGTACTACTAACGACAAATCCTCCATTGGTTTGCAGCAATTCTTTTTGATTTAAATTTTTAATAAGGACACCTCCTAAATTTTAATGTGTTGAATAATAATAAGCAGCTCCAACAGCTAATCCAATTGCAATACCTGCAGAAGCAACTCCAAAAGCTCCCAATATTAGTGAAGTACTTGTTATTGGACCACCACCATTAATCTTCATTAAATCCTGGTTACTTAATGTGGTAAAATTAGTATTGGCTAATTCCATCTAACCCCCCCTAGTCTCTATTTCCCGGGATTTCTATTTACAATTCTAACATATTTTTCCATTATTTACCACTATGAATCTTTATAGTTATCACATTTAAAAATAACAATATACAGTGACTAATTAATTTATCTTATCTATTTTTGAAATCTATTGAAGGATTATAATATCTTATAGCATAAAAAAATGCTATATGAAATCTCTTTCATATAGCGACTTAATTCTTTAATATGGTCAAAAAAAATTAAAACCCGGCAACTGCCGGGTATGTTTGCAATTATTCTTCTTCATTATAAGGTAATATTTTTATGTCATCTTCATCTATTTCTTCAATATCTATATCATGATCTTTTAAAAAATGATAAGTAGCTTGTCCAGGGGCATGGGCTTCAACCACTTCTTCGAGTCCTTCTTTTTCATATTTTACTATATATTTCATTAGTAATCCCTCCTGTTTATTCTTAATATAATTAAATCATATACTTTTAAAAAATAAAGTTAAATTGAATACATTATTTATATATTGAAAAATAGCTCAGTATTTTCCTTAGTAATCTCAGCTACACTTTCCAAGTTGGTATTCTTTAATGATGCCACAAACTTGGCAACTTCTTTTACATAAAGAGGTTCGTTCCTTTTACCTCTATGAGGTTCTGGAGCTAAATATGGAGAATCAGTCTCTATTAAAATACGGGTTAAAGGTATTTTTTGAATTATCTTTTTTAGCTCTGAAGCACTATTAAATGTAACAATACCACCTGCTCCAAAATAGAAACCCATCTCTGAAGCCTTTTCTGCCAACTCTTTTCCACCTGTATAACTGTGTAGTAATACATTATGATTATTCATTTTTTCTTCTTTTAATATCTTAATTGTATCTTCATCTGCTTCCCTGCTATGAACTACTACTGGTAAATTAACCTCTTTAGCAAGTCTAAGTTGTTTTCTAAAAGCTTCTCGTTGTATATCACGAGGAGAATTATCATAATGAAAATCTAATCCTATTTCACCAATTCCTATAACTTTATCAGCCTTAGAAAGATCTTTTAGTACTTTCAAAGCATCTTTATCAAGATGTTTGGCTTCATGTGGATGGACCCCCACCACAGCATATATCATTTCATATTTCTGACTTAATTGTAATGAACGATGACTTGAAGATAAATCTGAACCAACATTTATAATTTTAACGATACCGTTATTTTTCGCTCTTTCAATCACTTCATCACGATCTTTATTAAATTTATCAAAATCTAAATGTGCATGTGAATCAATTAATTCAACCATATCTAATTACTCCTTCAATTATATAATTAATAACTCCCAACTATTTTTCTGTTTAACGCTTTAAGACAAGCCTTACCCACTGCTAATGGAAGGTCTTGATTAATATATGTAGATCCTAATAATCTTTCTTCCATCCCGTGTTCATTAAATAATGTAACCTGCACTATCACTATTTCGTCCCTTAATCCTGTTTTAAATACATTTTCAACTCTTAGTTTTCCAGGGAGCTTTATGTATTTTTCTAACATTTTAGCCATACCGCTAGCTGCTTTATACATTAATGGTTCATCAGGATAATCAGAACTTTGTCCTTCAAATATGTTATCATTAATTTTCAGTCGATAATGGCAAATAGGATTATTATTCTCTTTAAAAATTGAAATTATTTCTAATCTATCAATATCATGTTTTTCTTCATTTTGTTCAAACTGTGCAATACTTATTTTTTTATGGTCTATATCTTTATCTTGATTTACTAAAATAATAGTTTCTACATCTCTTACAATTCTTTTTGGATTACGTTTTTTGTCAGCTATGATATGTACTTCATCAATATCATCATTACCTGTTATTTTGCAAGAAATTATTCCATCCAATTTATTAATTTTTTCAACTAAATCCTCGAACATACTCTCTACCCCCATTTAACATGATAATTACATTTAAATATTTTTATCTTTAAAGCTCTCATCAAGCTCTCCGTTCTTAATAAGTTTAATAATTTCATCAGCTAATTCAGGATCAAACTGTTTTCCTGAACATCTCTCGAATTCTCTAATTGTCTCCTCTTTATTGAGAGCTTTTTTATAACTACGACCAGTAGTCATTACATCAAACGAATCACATATATTTAATATTCTGGAACCTAATGGAATTTCCTTTTCTTTAATTCCTTTAGGATAACCATTTCCATTATAAAATTCATGGTGATGGAGGATTATTTCAAGATCATCATTTAACATATCAATATCTTTTAATAGTTCATAACCATATTTACTATGTTTTTTCATTTCTTTAAATTCTTCATCACTAAGTACATCTTCGCTTTTTAGAATTTCATCATCTACATATATTTTGCCTATATCATGTATTTTAGCCATGTTTACAATTCTTTCTTTTTTACGTTGGTTTACATTTGCTGCATCGCAAAGTTTGTTAGTATATTTTGCTACTCTTTCACAATGACCTTCTGTATAATGGTCTTTTGAATCAATAACCTTTAAGAAACTTTCTATTACTTGGGTGAATGAATTTAATAGTTGAATTCTTGAAAAGAAAAAATCTTTAACAATATAAATTAATATAATTACTAATAAGAAAAATAACTTACCAAATTGAGTATAGCTAAAATATAGTAATAAACCTAAAAAATAAGAAACAAATATATTTTTACTTAGTTCTGTTAAATAAACCATAAATGATATTTCTTGTTTTTCTTCAGATAAATTTATTACTATAAACAATAATAAATTATTTATAATAAAGTATACAATTGAAGCTATCAAAATAGATAATATAATATTATTATTAAAATAATCAACATAAAATATATTAAATATATATGCAGATATCCCTGCAGATAAACCTAGCATAACCCTATTAAATATAAATTTATACCAGATTAATTTACCTTCTTTAAATTTCATGAACTTCACAGATCCCAAAGTGGCAATTATTATATTCCAAAATGGATTAAAAATAACTATAGCTGGAATTAAAGCAGGTAAAAAAATTGCTGTTTGCACTTTGGATTTATAATTATAGAACATGCTTAAATTCATTAATATAATTAGAATTACAATAAAAAATATAATTTCAGTATCAAAAGTAAAACTATCAATTAAAACATAAGTATAATATAAAAACCAGCCATATAGTATATATAATGAAATTAAAAATATTTTAGTATGTTTATTCATATAATTGATCCTCCTGCAAGAAAAAATATCTGATGGCATATATTTTATTACATTAACCCCATAGTGAGGTATCTGCTAATACAGCAATAGTTGAAGCAAAAGTCATAATACCTGTTAATATAGCTACTAACCACTTCTTCATGATTATAGCCTCCCTTCGTCATTAATTATTTTTAATGACTAAGCTATGTCACAACAAACGAAGGTCGGCTAAGCTCATTTATGTTAGGCTCATCTGTTATTACTTTGTAATTTTGTTATTAATTATATGCCACCAGATATTAACAAAAAGTCTTCCTTTTTACTAATTCTTTACAAATTGCAAAAATCCTTTTTACAATTTCTTATATGTTTCCAATAATAGCAACTAAAAGGAAG
>JAIPEX010000066.1 GCA_021736945.1 Halanaerobiales bacterium
TTTAAAAATGGAAATTGATGGTTCAGTTAAGATAAATGAACTAATGAATGCATTGAGAAAAGATGATAGGTTTAATAAACTTAAATATGAAGATATAAAACGACTTGTAAAAAGAGATCAAAAAAATAGATTTACAATATTAAAAACCGATAGTGAAACTAAATTAATAAAGGCTAATTATGGACATAGTATAGATGATATTGATTTAGAATATGAAAATATTAGACCAACTGAATATTTATATCATGGGACAATAAAGAAATATTATAAAAATATATTGAAACAAGGTCTAAAAAAGATGAATAGAAAATATGTACATTTGAGTAAGAATAAGAAACAAGCTTATAAAGTTGGTAAAAGAAGAACACAGAACCCTCTTATATTAAAAATAGAGGCTTTAAAAATGTATAATGATGGTCATAATTTTTTCAAAACAAATAGTGATATTATCTTAACAGAATTTGTTGATAAGCAATATATTAGTTTAGTAAATAATGATTAAACCCAAATAGTTGTTCATATTAGGAGGATAAAATTGAACAAAAAATATTTGTTTATTTTGTTAATAATAATACTGGTAAACGTAATATTTTTAAATTTTAATAATATTATTTTTAGCAATGAAAGAATAGTTGCTTCAGATACATATAATACTGAATTAAAGTATACAAGAGTAAATGAAATATACAATAATAACTATTATGAAAATAAAGATGATTTTATATATAATATTAAAATCAGATATAATTATTTGGATTATCAGAATTTAGACTCCTGTTTAATGGAAAAAATTGAATTTCATATGGTAGAATATGGAGAGACATTATGGTCTATAGCTCAAAAACATAATGTTAATATTGATACCTTAATTGGAGCAAACAATATAGACAATATGAATAGGATTAAACCAGGAGATAGTTTATTAATTTTGCCTGTTAAAGGACTTTTATATAAAATAGGTCCAGGTCAAAATATTGAGAGTATTGCAGAAAATTTTAACATTGATAGCTCAGTAATTAGAGAAGCAAATAATATTAGTCCAAGGGAAAAGGTTAATGTGGATCGTTTAGTTTTGATTCCAGGAGTGAAACCAGAATTTGGTTACAAGGATAGACTAGAAAAAATGTTAGTTGCTCCTATTAATGGTCGTATTTCATCTTATTATGGTAAAAGATGGGGAAGAATTCATGAAGGAGTTGATTATGCGGTAAATACAGGTACTTCTATAAGAGCAGCTGGTGCTGGTAGAGTTGTTTATAGCGGCTGGTCTAATGGTTATGGTTATACTGTCATAATTGAACATAGAAAAGGTTTAAGAACGCTTTATGCCCATAATTCAAAACTTCTAGTGCATTCTGGAGAATGGGTAGAAAGAAACGAAATTATTAGTAAATCAGGAAATACTGGTAATAGTACTGGACCTCATTTACATTTTGAAGTTCGAATCAATAGTCGAGCAGTTAATCCATTAAATTATTTAAGATAGATGTAGTTTAGCGCTAAATTGAAAAAGTTTAGTGCTAAATTTTTAAATAATATATGAACGATTATTCAAGTATTCATATAAGGAGTGATAATTATGGCAATCAAAAAGAAAAAAACATATGATATTGAAGGTTTAGAATGTGAAAGTTGTGCTTTGAAGATTGAAGAAAAAATAAAAACATTACCAGAAGTTAATGAAGCATATATAAATCTTATAAATGAAAATTTAACTGTTAAAGAAAAAGGAGATAAAGAGATTTCGGATAGTAAGATTGCTGAAATTTTTGACAAAATTGAACCAGGTTCTAAAATATATAAAAAGGAATCCAAAAATACATATAAATATAATTTTGTCTTAAAAAATATAAGTTGTGCAAGTTGTATTGAAAAGATCGAAAGAAATATAGAAGGTATGTCAGATGTGATAGATGTTACCTTAAATTTTAATACAGGGAAATTAGTGGTTCGTAGTAACAAAGAGATAAGAGAAAAGCTTGTAAAAAAAATAAAATCTGTAGAGCCTGAAATAATAATTGATGATCAAGATGAAAATCAAAATTATAGTAAAGATATTAATGAAAATGAAGATGGAAAAACTATAATAAAAAACAGGTTTAAATTAATAGTGGGTAGTGTTTTATATGTTATTGCAATCATTTTGTTTGAGTTTCAGTTGTTTGAGGTCGGATTTATAAATAGTATAGAATTATGGAAATGGTTAATATATGGTAGTAGTTATTTGTTAGTTGGAGAAAAAGTATTACTTTCTGCATATAGAAATATTAAGCGCGGACAAATATTTGATGAAAATTTTCTAATGGTAGTGGCAACTTTAGGAGCATTTGGTATTCGCGAATTTCCAGAGGCTGTGGCAGTAATGTTATTCTATAAAATAGGAGATACCATCCAACAAAGAGCAGTAAAAAGTTCTAGGAAATCTATCAAAGATTTAATGGATATTAAACCTGAATATGCTAATATAAAAATTGGTGGTGAGGTTAAGCAAATATCTCCTGAAGGGGTTGAAGTAGGAGATAGTATAATAGTAAAGCCTGGTGAAAAAATACCACTTGATGGAATCGTATTAGAAGGAGAATCTATGGTTGATAATTCTGCTTTAACAGGTGAGTCGGTACTAAAAAAGATTGAACCAGGGGTAGAAGTTCTAAATGGTAGTATAAATAAAAGTGGAGTGCTTTTAATAAGGGTTACTACTGAATATAGTGAATCAACTGTTTCTAAAATTCTTCATTTAATAGAAGAGGCAACTGCTAAAAAAGCACCAGCCGAGAAGTTTATTACTAAATTTGCAAGATATTATACACCAGTGGTAGTAGCAACCGCTTCATTAATAGCAGTTATTCCGCCTGTGTTTTTTGGTGGTCTTTTTAATGAATGGCTATATAGAGCATTAGTTTTCCTAGTAGTTTCTTGTCCGTGTGCACTTGTTATTTCAATTCCTTTAGGCTTTTTTGGTGGGATTGGTAAGTCATCTCAACAGGGTATATTAGTGAAAGGTAGTAATTATTTAGATGCTTTAAATAATGTAAATCATATAGTCTTTGATAAAACTGGTACTTTAACTGAAGGGAATTTTAAAGTAGATAAAATACATTCAGTTAATGGGTTTTTAGAATCTGAAATATTAAAAAATGCTGCTTATGTTGAAAGTAATTCTGTTCATCCAATTGCTAATTCAATAATTGAACATTATGGGAAAGAAATAGATAATGATAAAATAAAAAATTATGAAGAAAAATCTGGTAAAGGTGTTCAAGCTACAATAGAAGGTAAAAATGTTGTTGCAGGTAACAAAAAGATGATGTCTTTAAATAATATTGAAGTAGAAAATGTGGCTGAGGATGGTACTATAATCTACATTTCGATTGAAGATAAATATGCTGGTTATATTAAAATAGCTGATAGAATTAAAAAGAGTGCAAAAAATGCAGTAAAAAAACTAAAAGATAGTGGGATTAAAAATATTTCTTTACTAACTGGTGACCAAGAAAATATAGCAAAAACTGTGAGTAATAAATTAAATATCGATAATTATTATTCTGAATTGCTACCCCATGAAAAAGTTAAGAAAGTAGAAGAAATATTAGAAAAACAAAATCCAAAAGACAAACTTATTTTTGTAGGAGATGGAATAAATGACGCTCCTGTCTTGGCAAGATCTGATATTGGTGTTGCTATGGGTGGTTTAGGATCTGATGCAGCAATTGAAGCTGCTGACATAGTGTTAATGACTGATGAACCTTCTAAATTAAGTGAAGCTCTACAGATTGCGAAAAAAACCCGTAAGATTGTTTGGCAAAATATTGGATTAGCTTTAGGTGTTAAAGGCATTGTTTTATTATTCGGAGTTTTGGGCATGGCAACTATGTGGGAAGCAGTTTTTGCTGATGTAGGAGTTGCTATACTGGCAGTTTTAAATTCAGCTCGAATTATAAAAAAATAGAAGGAGGATTATGTAAATATGTTATCCAAAGAAAATTTGTGTGGTCAATGTGAAGTTTTCAATCCAGATACTGATGTTGTAAGTATTTTAAAAGAAAAAAAATTAGATGAAGAAGTTATTTATGATTTAGCAGAAACATTTAAAGTGTTAGGTGATCCCACTAGGATAAGAATTTTACATGCTTTGAAAGAAAAGGAGTTATGTGTGTGTGATTTATCTGAACTATTAGATATGAGTCCTTCGGCAGTTTCTCACCAACTGAGGGTATTAAGGAATAATAAACTGGTTAAATTTAGAAAAGAGGGGAGGTCAGTTTATTATTCCTTAGATGATGAACATGTTATTTGTTTGTTTAGACAGGGGTTAAGCCATATTCTTGAAAACAAGTAAAAGTTGTTAAAATCCTTCTTTAATTATTCCTCCGCCAAGAACTGTATCTTGTTTATAAAAAACTACAGATTGGCCGGGAGTAACTGCTCTTTGTTTATTTTCAAATAATACCTTTATATTATCATTTTCTAGTGGTATTAATTTTGCTTTAAATTCAGGACTATTATATCTAATTTTAATATTTGCATACATAGGTTCTGAAATCTTGCGGATAGATAAATAATTTAAATTTTCTGCAATTAGCCCTTTGAAATAAAGTTCATCTTTTTTACCAACAATAACTGCATTATTTTTTTCATCAAGCTTTTTAACATAAAGTGGATATGGAGCTGAAACTCCTAATCCTCTTCTTTGTCCAATTGTGTAATTGAATAATCCATTATGTTCTCCAAGCTTATTTCCATCCGTATCTAGAATTGGTCCGTGTTCTATAATTTCTGGATAATTTTCTTCTAGAAATCTGCTATAATCATTATCTGGAACAAAACATATTTCTTGACTGTCAGGTTTATTGTGTACTGAGAAACTTAACTTTTTTGCAATATTTCGAATCTCATCCTTTTTATAACTTCCTAAAGGTAATAAAGTATGTTCTAGTTGGAATTGTGTAAATCCGTACAACATATAAGTTTGATCTTTATCTTTATCAGAAGCTTTTTTTAATGTATATCTACCATTTTCATTTTGATCAATTTTTGCGTAATGACCGGTAGCTATATAATCCATATCTAGTTCTAAAGCCTTTTTTAACAAAGCTTTAAATTTAATTTCCTTATTACAAACTATACAGGGATTTGGAGTATTTCCATCTCTATATTCATTAACAAAATCATCAATAACTTCTTTTTGAAACACTTCTTTTAAATTAAAGGTATAATGTGGAATGTCTAGCTTATGGGCTACCATTTTAGCATCTTCGATAGAAGATAATGAACAGCATCCACCTTCATCTAATGGTTTTTGTTCATAATCAGGAAATACTTCCATTGTCCCACCAATTATCTTATATCCTTTTTCCTTTAATAAAGCGGCAGTAACAGAACTATCTACACCACCACTCATTGCTACTAATACTTTTTCCATTTTATACATCCTCGTATAATATATTTAAGATATTAATCATTATTCCCACGATAATTTTCTATTGCATCTTTTAGAGCATCAGCTGCTAAATTAGAACAATGCATCTTATTAGATGGTAATCCACCTAGTTTTTCTGCAATATCTTTATTACTAATTTTTAAAGCTTCTTCGATTGTTTCCCCTTTGACTAATTCTGTGGTAAGACTACTGGTTGCAACAGCAGCTCCACAACCAAAGGTTTTGAATTTAATATCTGTGATTACTTCATCATCTATCTTCAAAAACAGTTGGATAATATCACCACAAGAAGGGTTTCCTACTTCTCCAACTGCATCTGGATTTTCTAACTCTCCAACATTCCTAGGATTTTGAAAATGATCCATTACTTTTTCAGAATACATAATTACTTAACTCCTTTCTTTATTCTTTATTATATAAAGGTGACATATCTCTAATTCTTTGGATGATTCCAGGTAATTTTTCTAATACAAAATCAATTTCTTCTTCTGTATTATCTTTACCTAAAGATAATCTCAAAGAGCCATGAGCAGTACCTTTGCTATGCCCAATAGCTAATAATACATGAGAAGGGTCTAATGACCCTGAAGTACAGGCTGAGCCACTAGAAGCAGCTATGCCTTGCATATCGAGGTTTAATAGAATTGATTCTCCTTCAATGTATTTAAAACAAAAGCTTACATTGTTTGATAGTCTTTTAGAACCTCGAGGTCCATTTAAAACTGCTTCTTCAATATTATTTTCAATTCCTTTTATTAATTTATCTCTTAAATAGGTGTTTTTTTCAACAAGTTCTTTCCGGTTTTCCATTACTAGTTCAACAGCTTTTTTAAAACCCATGATACCTGGTACATTCTCAGTGCCAGCTCTCCGATTTCTTTCTTGAGCTCCACCATTCATCTGAGGAACTAGTTTAGTACCTTTTTTTATATAGAGCATTCCTACTCCTTTAGGACCATGAATTTTATGAGCTGAAGCTGAAAGTAAATCAATATTCATATCTTGCACGTTGATTTTCATTTGTCCAATTGCCTGAACAGCATCAGTGTGAAAATATACATCTTTATCTTTTAAAAAATCACCTATTTCTTTAATAGGTTGAATTGTTCCAATTTCATTATTAGCTGTCATAATAGAAACTAATGTAGTTTCTTCTCTTAAAGCTTCTTTTAAGTCTGCAAGTTTTACAAAACCTTTTTTATCTACATCAAGGTAAGTTACATCGAAATTATGATGTTTTTCTAAATATTCACATGTATGTAACACAGCATGATGCTCTATTTTGGTTGTTATAATATGTTTGCCTTGTTTTTTACGTGCGAGTGCGGTACCCTTGATAGCAAGATTGTCTGATTCTGTACCACCACTTGTAAATATTATTTCTCTAAAATCTTGTGCATTTATTAGTTTTGCGACTGTTTCTCTAGCTTCGTTTAATTTATTATTTGCTTTTTGACCGGTTTGATAAATACTAGAGGGATTACCATAATAATCTTCCATGTATTTATTAACCGTATTAATAACTTCTGAATCCATTGGAGTGGTTGCAGCATGATCTAAATATATTTTATTCATATTATTGATACCTCCAAATTTTGCATTTTTGTTAAATTTATAGTAAAATAAACTTAATGTTGAGTAATATAATCAGAATTACAATAAAAGTTTAACACAAGTAGAATAATGTGTCAATAGTTATTTATATATCTAAATAAGTAAATATAACTATGAGCTCATGATATCTTTAAGTATATTAATGGATATTTTGTTTAATTTCACAATGACATATTAATAGAGATATGTTATAATACATATCGAGTCAGTTAAATATTTTTTTAAAATCGTTATGCTTAACCTAATATAACGAAATAGAGGTGTTATGAATATGAATAAGAAATCAACTATTATAATTATTACTTTAATCCTGGTTTTAAGCATAAATATATCTGCTTACGGAGATGTATTTATTTATTCTGCGGCTGGTTTAATGAAACCTATGGAAGAAATAGCAAAGAACTTTGAAGATGAAACCGATATAACGGTTAATATTCAGTTTAACGCTTCCGGGGTCTTAATGAATCAAATTAAGACAGCAAAACAAGGAGATATCTATATCGCTGCTGATAGTTGGTATGTAAACCAACTTTTTAAGGAAGATATGTTAACTCAACGATATATTATAGCCAAACATACTCCGGTAATAATTGTACCAAAAGAAAATAAAAGTAACATAAATAATTTTTCTGATATTCTTTTACCTAATAAAAAGGTTATCATTGCAGATAAAAGTGCTGCAATAGGTAAAGTAACACAAGAAATTTTTGAGAAAAATAAAATAACTGAAGAAATTCAAAAAAACATTATATCAAACGCTGAAACAGTAAATAAAGTTGAGATGTATATCTTATTAAAACAAGCTGATGCCGGTATAGTATGGCGGGCAAATTATTTTGAAAATAGTGAAGAATTAAAGATGATCGAGATTCCTGAAGAAAAAAACATCATAAAAGATATTAGTATTGGAAAATTAAAATTCAGCAAGAACCCAGAAGAAGCTGAAAAATTTTTAGATTATATAACAAGTCAAAAAGGTAAAGATATATTTCAAAAATATGGTTATAATAATTACAATGAAAAGGTGAAATAATGAAATACAATATTTTTAAAATAATTATGTTAAGTATTTTTACTATTTTTGCAGCATTTATTATATTAGTATTGATTTCACCAACTCTTTATATCAAATCTACCAATTTATTGAACTTATTAATTAATAGTAAAGAAGTTTCTTTTTCACTAATATTAAGTATTACAACTTCATTGAGTGCAGTTTTTTTAGCAATTATATTTGGGATTCCTACGGCTTATGTTTTATCTAGATATGAATTTAAATTTAAAAGAATTATAGATATTATTCTAGATATACCATTAGTATTACCTCCTATCATATTGGGTTTAAGTTTATTAGTATTATTAGGACCTATTGGAGGAAACCAATTAGCTAAATTAGGTTTAAACTTTGTCTTTACAAAATTAGGGATTGTGATGGCCCAATTTGTTGTAGTTGCTCCTTTGTTAATAAGGAGTTTAAAAATTGCATTTTCAAATGTAGATCCTAAATTAGAGAAAGCAGCAATGACTTTAGGAGATAATCATTTTCAAGTTTTTAAAAATATTACTATTCCTTTGTCAAAGGAAGGAATAATCACTGGTGTTACCACAGCTTGGGCAAGAGCAATGGGAGAATTTGGTGCGACCGTTATGTTAGCAGGTGCGACCAGGTTAAAAACCGAAACTTTACCAATTGCTGTATATTTAAATATGACAACTGGAGACCTTGAGATGGCGGTTACTGTATCAATTGTGATGATAATATTTTCAATAATAATAATGGGAATACTGCAAATATATAATAAGAATATTTATGATTATGGAGGTATTAGGCAATGAGTTTAGAAGTCAATATATCTAAAACAGTTGGAGATATAAGATTAAGTAAAAAATTCAATCTTAAGGAAGAAATTATGATTTTTTATGGTCCTTCTGGTTCAGGTAAAACTACAATTTTGAACTGTATTTCGGGTTTAAATACCCCTGACAAAGGAAAGATCAAACTAAATGATAGAACAATCTATTCTTCAAATAAAAAAATAGATATACCTCCATTTAAGAGGAAAATAGGTTATATTTTTCAGGACTATGCACTTTTTCCTCATTTAAATGTATATGAAAATATTTTATATAGTAAAAAAGATGATAAGTTAGATAAAAGTAAGATTAATAAGATAATGGATAAATGTCATATAAGAGAGTTAAAAAATAGATATCCTAGTAAATTATCTGGGGGAGAAAAGCAGCGAGTAGCTTTGGCAAGGGCCCTGATGATTGAACCTGAATTATTACTTCTAGATGAACCTTTATCTTCGATTGACAATGAGTTAAAAAAGAAATTAATGACTGAAATAAAGATGATTCAAAGAGAGTGGCAAATTCCGTTTATATACGTTACTCATAGTAAAAGAGAATTCGAATTTTTAGGAGACCGTTTCATATGTTTTAATTCAACAGAAGAGGTGGATTTTAATGACTATAAAAAAAATATCAGTTGAAAATTCAGTAGGTAATGTTATTGCTCACGATATGACTCAGGTTATTCCAGGGGAATATAAAGGGGCAAGATTTAAAAAAGGTGATATTATTAAAGAAAAAGATATAGAAATATTAAAAGATATGGGTAAGGAAAGTATTTATGTTCTTGAACTAGATAAAAATACTTTACACGAAGATGAAGCTGCCCAAAGAATGTCTAATAAAATTAAAAATAATAATTTGTCCTTAAGTGAACCGCATGAAGGTAAAATATCTTTAATTGCAGAAACAGCTGGGATATTAAAATTAGATCAAGATTTACTCTTTGAAGTAAATTCCGAAGATGATATACTTATAACTGCTGGACAAAATAATATTCCGGTAAAAAAGGATGAGATTCTAGCAGGTATTAGAATCAATCCTCTCACTATAGAAAAAACAAAGATAGAAAAAGTTGAAGAAATATTAAATAAAAGACCACTTTTTAAGTTGCTTCCATATAAAGATCTTAAAGTAGGTGTTGTCATAACTGGGAATGAAGTTTATGAAGGGCGTATTGATGATAAGTTTTTACCTACCTTAAAAAGGAAATTCAATAGATGGGGAGGCAGCTTATTAGATTATAAATATGTACCTGATGAGCCAGAAAAGATTAAAGATGCCTTAATTAATTTCAAGAATCAAGGTGCTGACATATTAATAACCGGTGGTGGAATGTCTGTTGATCCTGATGATGTAACTCCGTTAGGAATTAAAAATACCGGAGCTGAGATAGTAAAACATGGTGTTCCAGTATTACCGGGTAACAAATTGATGGTAGCCTACCTTGATGATATACCTATTTTGGGTTTGCCGGCCTGTGTAATATTTGAAGAAATCACAGTATTTGATATAATTTATCCGAGAGTACTTGTTGGAGAAAAAATTACAAAAAATGATCTAATAAAGCTTTCATATGGTGGATTATGTCATCATTGCCCAGTTTGTCAATATCCGCACTGTTCATTTGGTAAAGTCGACTAGAAGGAGAGTTTTCTATGAATGTTAACTATTTAAGAATTTCTATTACAGATAGATGTAATCTAAGATGTTTTTATTGTATGCCAGAAGAAGGTTTGGATTTAAAAGAACATTCTGAGATTATGAGTTATGAAGAAATATATCAAGTAACAAAAATAGCATCTAAATTAGGAATTACCAAAGTTAGAATTACTGGGGGAGAACCATTAGCTCGGTTGAATTCCGAAGAATTAATAGGAATGATTAATTCCATTGATGAAATTGAAGAGATAACTATGACAACCAATGGGGTTTCTTTTGCTGAAAAAGCTGAAATTTTGAAAGAAAATGGTCTAAGTAGAATTAATATAAGTTTGGATACCTTAGATAGAAAACAATACAAGCAGATAACCGGAAAAGATAAATTAGATAAAGTTATGGAAAGTATTAAAAAAGCAAAAGAATTAGATTTAAGTCCAGTTAAGGTCAATACTGTTTTAATAAAAGGATATAATGATGACCAACTGGATGACTTTATAAAATTCATGGATGAAGAAGATATTGTGTTAAGATTTATAGAGTATATGCCTATCGGAAATGGAAAAAATAATGATAATCACATCTCCTTAAAGGAAATTAAAAATAGATTAGAAGAAAAACATACACTTACACCAGTCGATGTAAAAGGAAATGGACCCGCCCATTATTTTAAGATTAGTGGATATAAAGGTAAACTTGGTTTTATTTCTCCTTTTACCCATAATATATGTGATAATTGTAATAGGTTAAGATTAACATCTGATGGGAAATTAAGGTCATGTTTATTGAAAGAAGATGAAACTTCACTTTATTCTGACAATGAATTATTAAGCGAAGAAAAGATCAAAAAAATCTTTTTAAAGTCT
Source organism: Halanaerobiales bacterium (assembly GCA_021736945.1). Classification (GTDB taxonomy): domain Bacteria; phylum Bacillota; class Halanaerobiia; order Halanaerobiales; family M55B127; genus M55B127. Next base: position 11,434 of record JAIPEX010000066.1, read on the forward strand.
ATTAAAAGTAAAAGTCCACATGATGGCTATGATAAAATACTAAAAAATAATAAGAAGAGTATGCATAGTATAGGGGGTTAAAATGTTGGAAGATTTTAGTCATATAGATAGAAAAGGTAATGCAAAAATGGTAGATATCTCAGATAAAGAAAAAACACAGAGAAAAGCTTATGCAAAAGGTACAATTGAAATGGATAGTGAGACACTTGCTAGAATAAAAAATGATAATATAAAAAAAGGTCCAGTTTTGGAAACGGCTAGAATTGCAGCGATTATGGCTGTTAAAAAAACTTCAGATACTATTCCAATGTGTCATCCTATATCTATTGGTGGAATTGATGTAGAATTTTCTTATAAAAACAATAATACTATTGAAATAGAAGTAACAGTAAAGTCCTATGATAAAACTGGAGTAGAGATGGAAGCACTACATGGTGTTTCAGCAGCCGGCTTAACTATTTATGATATGTGTAAAGCCGTGGATAAAGATATGGTAATCGGAAATATAAGATTAATTGAAAAAACTGGTGGGAAAAGTGGCCACTATATTAGAGCTGAGGAGGAATAATAATGGATGGCAAGGTGAAAGCAGTTTGTATAAGTAGAGAAAAAGGTACTAAAAAAGAAAATATAGAAAAGGCAAAGTTAATTAAAAACTTTGGAATTGAGGATGATGCACATGCCGGGGATTGGCACCGCCAAGTGAGTTTATTAGGTATAGAAAGTATTGAAAAAATGAAACAAATGGGAATGGATTTAGAACTTGATTTTGGTGATTTTGCTGAAAATATAACTACAGAAGGAATTGAATTATATACTCTTCCCGTGGGCACAAAGTTAAATATCGGTGATGACATAACATTAGAAGTAACCCAAATCGGAAAAGAGTGTCATCATGGATGTGAAATTTTAAAACAAGTAGGTAAATGTATTATGCCTGAAGAAGGTATTTTCACCAAAGTAATCAAAGGTGGAATAATTAAAACTGGAGACGAAATTAATATAGTTGAATAAATAAAACATATTTTTATTAATGTTATAATTATTAATATTTTCAAAGGGGGATATTCATGGATAAATGCGATAACCATGCTGTAAATATGGACTATTGTAATTGTACATATGAACCCTGTCCGAGAAAAGGAAAATGTTGTGAATGTATAAGATATCATCAAAAAATGAATGAGATGCCGGCTTGCTTTTTTTCAGAAGAAGCCGAGAAAACATATGATAGATCAGTAGAGCATTTTGTTAGCCTACATACCTAAAAAGAAAATAAGAAAGTGAAATAATGGTTAATCCCCATAAAGTCCAAATAAATATCCTTAATAATAAAATTTTTTGGTAGTTCAGCAGTAAATATTTCATTAATCGTGAAAAATAATATATTTGTAGATGAAAAAGACTTTCCTGCCTATGTGGGGATTAAT
>JAIPEX010000067.1 GCA_021736945.1 Halanaerobiales bacterium
GATCTTCCATTTTAACCACCTTTTGTCTATAAAAGAGAGAGCGGGAAAATTTTAATCCCCGATCTCTCATTAATAAAATTTATCTTTTTTTGCTTTTCCAGTCTAAGGCTCCTACTGGACAAATATCAATACATTCTCCACATTCTGCACAAATATCAGTCGGCAAAGGTTTGCCAAACTCTGTGCCTACATTAGTATAGTATCCTCTGTCTTTAAATTCTAACAGATATTCATTTACTATTTCTTTACATACTTTAATACAGGCTTCACATCTGACACATTTACCAGGATCTCTGATAATTTCTGGGTGTCTCATATCATAATCAAATAATATTTTTTCACCAACCATTGCTTCCGGATGGGCCTTGTATTCTTCAGAATAATCTTTTAACTGACAATCCTCTTTATATGAACAGCTGCATTCAATACATCTTTCAGCTTCATCTATAACTTCTTTTTCAGATAACGTTTCATTGGTTTCTGCAAAAGTATTTATCCGTTCATCATCTGAAATATATTCTAAATGAGCCCGCTCTCTTTCAACTGGTTCTTTGATTAAAACTAATTCATCTTCTGTTAAAGACTGCCAGTGACCCCTGGAAACATTAATTATATAATCTCTTTCATATTCTTTACCTTCCAGATAGGCTGCAATACTTTCAGCAGTCTGACGTCCTGCCCCGATTGCCTCTACAACAGTAGCAGGTCCGGTAACACAGTCTCCAGCTGAAAACACATTGTCTTGCACGTGGTAGTCTTCTTCATTAGCATCTATATCATCCCAGCGATTAGTTGGAACTCCTTGAGGCGCTTCAGTATTTTGTCCAATAGCTGCAATGACAGTATCAGCTTCAACTTCAAATTCACTTCCTTCAATTGGAATTGGTTTTCTACGTCCCGATGCATCTTTTTCACCCAGTTCCATTTTCACACAAGTCAAAATCTTTTTACCATTTTCTTCTCTTAACTCAACAGGCTGGGTTAAAAACTTAAAGTTTACTTCTTCTTCCTTAGCTTCTACAAATTCAATATCATCAGCAGGCATTTGTAATTCGGTTCTTCGATAAAATACATTAACCGAATCATCAGTTAAACGAACTGCACTTCTAGCACAGTCCATCGCAGTATTACCGCCTCCGATGATAATAGTTTTGCCTGGATCTTTCCCTGTCCAACCGTTTAAGGCAAGATCTTCTAAGTAATCTATACCACCAATTGCTAATTCTTCACCTTCAGTCCGCATTGAACGAGAACTCCAGCTTCCAATTGCAAGTAAAACAGCCTCGTAATCCTTTTTTAGTTGTTCTAACTCAATATCTTTACCTAATTCTTGGTTGCAATTAACTTCAATTCCACCCATCTTATCGAAATGCGCTAATTCTGTATCAAGAATATCTTTCGGTAGCCTATATTCTGGAATACCATAACGAAGCATTCCACCAGGTTCCGGCATTTTATCATAAAGATCAGATCTAATACCTTTTAATCTTAAATAATATGCTGCTGTATAGCCAGCCGGTCCTGCACCTACAATAGCAACTTTTTTATCTGTTAACTCCGGCAATTCTTCCAGATAGTCTTCATAATGTAAATCAGCTGCATATCTTTTGACATCATTAATATTTACAGCTTCATTATCAATTACATTCCGACGGCAGTCTTCTTCACAAAATCTTGGACACACTCTACCGATCGACATTGGCAGAGGCAGCTTTTCTTTTATTATCTTTAAAGTTTCTAAAAAGTCACCCTTACGCGCCGCCCTTAAGTATTCTTCAATTTGAATACCAGCTGGACAAGCCATTGTACAGGGTGCTTCACAATCCCCAGAATGTTCAGATAAGAGTAAATCTAGGGTTGTTTTTCTCATTTCAAATATATCATCACTTGTCGCCTCTAAATCCATACCATCTGTTATGTCAGCCGAACAACTTGGAATGTAGTTACCAGTATTTTTATCCTTAACCATACATAAATAACAGGAAGTTGTTTGGGAAAGCTGTTCATGGTAACAAAGGGTTGGGATATCTATCCCATTCTCTTCAGCAGCTTCTAGTATTGTCTGACCTTCTTTTGCTTCAATTTCTTTTCCATCTATTTTTATATTTACTTTACTCATTGGTTTCACCTCTCTTAACACGGCTTATTGCATCAACCGGACAGACTTCGATACATGTATTACATCTTGTACAAGTTTCATTATCTACTACAAAATCATCTGAAATCGCATCAACCGGACAGTTTTTAATACACTGACCACATTCGATACATATTTCTTGGTCAAGATAAATATCAACAAGATCGTTACATTGTAAAGCTGGGCAGTGTTTATCTTCAACATGTGCTAAATATTCATCTTTAAAATATCTTAATGTTGATAGAACGGGATTAGGTGCTGTTTGACCTAAACCACAAAGTGAGGCCTCAATTACTTTAGGACCTAAATCTTCTAAAAATTCAATGTCTTCTAAAGATCCTTCTCCAGAAGTTATCCGTTCTAAAGTTTCTAGCATTCTTTTGGTTCCAATCCGGCAGAAAGTACATTTCCCACAGCTTTCTTTTGTTGTAAATTCTAAGAAATAGCGGGCAGTTTCTACCATACAGCGGTCAGAACCAATCACAATTAAACCACCAGAACCCATAATAGCGCCGAGGGATTCTAGTGAATCATAATCTATGGGTACATCAAAATGTTCAGCTGGGATACAACCTCCAGAAGGTCCACCGATCTGGACAGCCTTGACTTCTCCTCTTTTAGCTCCTCCCATATCATAAACTACTTCACCAATGGTAAGACCCATCGGAACTTCTACTAAACCAGCATATTTTAAATCACCGGCTAAAGCAAAAAGCTTAGTTCCTTTAGAATTTTCGGTTCCTAGCTCTGCATACTTTTCGCCGCCTTCTTCAAATACAATCGGTACATTAGCAAAGGTTTCTACATTATTAATCAGAGTCGGATGACCTTTATATCCTTCATCAGTCGGATAAGGAGGCCTAAAACGAGGATTACCTCGATTTCCTTCCAGGGAGTGTATCATAGCGGTCTCTTCTCCACAAACAAAGGCTCCTGCCCCTTCTTTTACAGTTATATCGATGGTTTCACCATCAAATACATTTATATCATTATCATAAACCTGTTCAATTGCAATGTTCATATTTTTAACTGCCAAAGGATATTCCGCCCTGGCATAAATAAATAGTTCGTTAGCACCGGTAGCAAGTGCTGCAATCAGCATACCTTCTATAACCTGATGAGGTACAGATTCCATCATAGAGCGGTCCATAAATGCGCCCGGGTCTCCCTCATCTGCATTACAGATCAAAATCTTTTTATCAGCTTCCTTACCAGCTAAGAAACTCCATTTCAGACCGGTCGGAAAGCCTCCACCACCTCGGCCTCTTAAACCAGAGGTTTTAACCTCTTCTACTATATTTTGAGGAGACATCTCAGCTACTTTCTTTAAACTTTCATAACCACCATTTTCTATGTACTCTTCCAAAGAAACCGGATCAATCCGACCAGCTAATTTGGTCACCTTTAAATGTTCACGACCTGTCCTTTCATCGCGGAAGGACATCGTTGACTCTTCATCAATCTCAAGAATTTTATTTAAATATTCTTCGGTTGGTTCTACATTTTCAAAAAATACAGAACCACTCTCGGTTTCAACTTCTACTATAGGTTCTGCATAACAGTGTCCTATACAGCCTACATCTAATATTTCTATATCTTTACGATCTTTTAGTTTTTCTTCTAAAAAATCTTTTACTTCATCAGCACCAGCTGCAATTCCACAGCTAGCCATCCCTACTTTAATGCGTTCTATCATTTAATTTTCACCTCGATTCCGGTAGTCATCTATAATTTTCAGCAGTTTTTCACGATCTAGTTTACCATATACTTTTCCATTGATACTTACAACTGGAGCTAAGCTACAACAGCCTAAACAGGCTACTGTTTCCATTGAAAAAAGGCCGTCCTCGGTAGTTTCTCCATCATCAATACCTAAATCTTCTACCAACCAGTTTTTAACTCGACTGGACCCTTTAATGTGGCAGGCTGTTCCGTCACAGACTGCAATCTTATATTCACCCGGGGCAGTTCTTTTAAACTGGGCATAAAAACTCAAAACACCCTCTACTTCTACAGTTGGAATCCCAAAGTATTCCGAAATATTTTCAATCGACTTGTCGGAAATATATCCGTACTCTTCTTGGACCATCTGGATTGCTTTAATCAAATTACTGCGGTCCTTTTCTAAGGACTTGATTACTTCCATTTCCATAACCTCCATCTCAAATTATATATTTATTGCCCAAATTCTTCCTCAAAAGAAACAATATCCTGAATTTCTTCATCTTCTTTAATCAACACTTCTATTTTCTTTTCGGTTTCCCCAAGTTTATTGTTACAGTATTTAATTAATTCAATACCACGGCTAAACTTCTCGAGTGATTCTTCGAGAGGAAGTCCGCCTTCTTCTAATGCTTCTACAATTTCTTCCAGTTCTTCCATTGCTTTTTCAAAAGTTAAATCTTTTTTATCACTCATCTAAACCACCATCTTTTTCTGTTTTTTGCACAATACTAGTAAAAAATCCGTTTTCTAAAGTTGTTTTTACTTCTTGGTTCTTTTGAACTTCTCCAATATCAGTAATTGGATTTCCCTCTTGGTCATAAGTAATACTATAACCCCTTTTAATAGTTTTCAATGGACTTAAAGTTTCCATTTTACTATTTAAGATCTTAAAACGTTCCTTATTTTTATTCAATAACTTTTCCATATTCCATTTCAGTTCTCTACTAAACTCATCCAGCCGCTGCATTTTATCAATAAACATTTCTTCAGGTTTTTTAAAAATACGCCGGTTAGCAATTGAGTTAAGACGATCTTTAGCACTTTTTAATCTTGATTTTTGATTATTAAGAAGACGCCTTGATAAATTATCGAGCTGGTTTTCTATTTCTTCTCGATTTGCAATCGCCAATTCAGCTGCCGCTGAAGGAGTAGGAGCCCTTAAATCTGCCACAAAATCAGCAATCGTAAAGTCGGTCTCATGACCGACTCCACTAATTACTGGTATTTGAGAAGCATAAATTGCCCGGGCCACCTCTTCTTCATTAAAAGGCCACAAATCCTCTATAGAACCTCCGCCCCGGCTTACAATAATTAAATCAATATCATCACGTTCATTTAAATATTCAATACCTTCTACAAGCTGGTCTGCAGCTTTATCGCCCTGAACAAGGGAGGGTACAATTAAAATTGATACATGCTCAAACCTTCTATCCACTACAGAGAGCATATCACGGATTGCCGCTCCTGTTGGGGAAGTAACAATTCCAATTTTTTTCGGAATTAGGGGTATCTTTTTTTTCTTTTCCTCTGCAAAAAGGCCTTCTTCTTTTAACTTCTTTTTTAATTTTTCAAAGGCTTCATACAGAGAACCTCTACCTTCAGGAATAATTTCATCAGCATAAAGCTGATATTCTCCCCTTACTTTATATATATTAATATAGCCGTGGACAGCGATCTCCATGCCATCTTCAAGTTCAAAATCCAGTTTATGGCTTTTGTGTCTAAACATCACCGTCTTTAACTGGGCATTTTCATCTTTTATCGTAAAATACATATGACCGGAGTTTGCCTTATATAGATTAGAGACTTCTCCTTTAACCCAAAGATCTTGAAGTACTTCATCGGTACTGAATAATGCTTCTATATAACTGCTGATCTGTGAAACAGAATAAATACTGTCTATATTATACTCCATGGTACTTTCTGGCCTTAACAGTATTTTCCATAAGCATTGCTATTGTCATTGGGCCTACACCACCTGGAACTGGAGTTATGCGTGAAGCTACTTCTTTTGCACTTTCAAATTCAACATCACCGAGTAGTTCTCCATCAATACGATTAATACCAACATCAATTACAACTGCACCTTCTTTGATCATATCACCTGTAATCATTTCTGCTCTACCTACAGCTGCCACAACGATATCGGCTCTTTTGGTTTCTGCTTTTAAGTCTTTAGTATGAGAATGACAAATTGTTACAGTAGCATGTCTTTCAAGTAAGAGGTGTGCAATTGGTTTACCCACAATATTACTTCTACCTACAATAGTTGCATTTTTACCATCTATTTCAATACCTTCTCTTTCTAACATTCTAATAATACCTAATGGTGTACAGGCTTCATACCTTAAAGAATCTTCTTGCCCACTAAATAATCTACCAGTATTTATAGGATGAAAGCCGTCTACATCTTTGTCAGGAACAATAGATTCAATAACTTTTTTCTCGTCAATATGTTCAGGGAGGGGTAATTGAACTAATATACCATCTACCGCTGGATCATTGTTTAATTCATCAATTAGGTCTAATAATTCTTTTTCACTTATATCTTCATCTTTTTTGATTAATCTTGAATTAATTCCTATTTCCTCTGCTGCTTTTTCTTTCATGCTTACATAAGTTTCAGAAGCAGGGTTATTACCGACCATTACAACTGTTAAGCCGGGTACCCTACCATCTTTTTTTAAATTCTTAATCTCATCTTTTAATTCCATTCTAATGTTTTGTGCTATTTTTTTACCATCAATAATTTTAGACATCTTTATCCCCCTATTTTATATAATAATTGTCTATTTATGTATTCTTGAATATTTATAAATTTCCTCCTTTATTATTAATTATATTGAAAATTCAAACCTGAGATTTTGTTTGCTTGAACTGTAGTTTCCTGATATAATAAATTTATCATGATTAGATAACTCATGTTTTATTAAATCAATAGAATAATTATTAATCACAATTGCTCAAGTCCCAAGATGAAAGGAAAGGTGAAATAAGATGCGCCCTAGAATTTTAGTCTCTTCTTTTTTAAGAAAGGGACATAAATTAGGTAAACATTTTGATTTATTAAGTACTTTTGATTATGGAATGGTCTCCCAAAATTATGTAAATGGTGTACTCAAAGGTGGAGGCCTCCCAATAGTATCACCCCAGATTAGAGAAGATTATACTGATAATGAATTAATGGAGGAACTAATAGATACAGTTGACGGTATAGTACTGACAGGGGGAGCTGATGTAGACCCGGAAAACTATCAGGAATATGCTTATAAAAATGTTAAATTTGTTGATCCTGTTAGAGATAAACAAGAGCTTAAACTTATTGAGCTTGCCCTCTCAAAAAACAAACCTATTTTAGGTATCTGTCGCGGTTTACAGCTGATGAATGCCTATTTCGGAGGTACTTTATACCGTGACATTGAAGAAGAACTTGAGACTGAGTGGCGTCATTTTGCCGGGGATCTACCAAAATATAAGAAGCTACACACAGTATCTATCAAAGAAAACAGTATTTTAAGTAACATATTTAAAGACAAAACAATTGGGGTTAATAGTTTTCACCACCAGGCAGTGGATAAACTAGGTAAAGGTTTAAAAGCTACTGCTTTCAGTCCTGATGGAATTTTAGAAGGATTTGAAAGTAAAAAACATGAGAATGTCTGGGCCGTTCAATGGCACCCAGAAATTATGTTTAAACACCATCCGGAACAGTTAGCAATTTTTACAGATTTCATTAATAGGATTAAAAATAAGATAAACTAATTTTAAAATAGGAGGCAAAATAAAATGAATAAAAAACTATATTCAGTTATATTAATGACGATATTACTAGTTAGTCTTTTTTCTTTAACTACTATCGCCCAGGAAGATGAACAAACATTGGTGATTGGCTTTGAAGCAGATGTAAGCAGCCTTGATCCTGGATTTGCAGATATTTCAGTTAATGAGAGAGTTAACAGTCTTATCTATGATGGCTTAGTAGAGTATGGAGAAAATAATAAAATTGTACCTGGAATTGCTCAGGACTGGGATATCTCCGAAGACGGAAAAACATACACATTTTACTTACAGGAAGGTATTGAATTTCATAATGGAGAAACCTTAACCGCTGAAGATGTTAAATTCACATATGAAAGAATTTTAGATCCCGACAATGGTTCTGGACTAAGAGGAAAAGTCACTATAATAGATCAAATTGAAGTTGTAGATGAACATACTATTAAATTTAAATTAGATAAACCTTATTCACCATTTATGTTAGCTATGACTTTTGGAATAGTTCCCAAAGACTATGTGCAAGAGATAGGTTCAGATCAGTTCTCTCGTAAACCAATCGGAGCCGGTCCATTTAAATTAGAAGAATGGGTTCCTGATACTAGAATTGTATTAACTGCTAATGAATCTTATTGGATGAAAAAGCCTAAACTTGATAAAGTAATTATTAGACCAATTCCTGAATCTTCTGTTCAGGCAATGGAACTTAGAAGTGGTGGAATTGATGTCGCAGTTAATTTAGATGTCGGCCAGTTAGAAAATTTCCAAGAAAATTCTAATTTTCAAGTTAAAAAAGCAGCTGGCGGTGGAGTCCATTTCTTTGGTTTTAATGATAAAATGGCTCCCTTTAATAATGTAGAATTCAGAAAAGCATTTTTAATGGCCAGTCCGCTAGAACAAATTACACCTCAAATTTATGGACCAAAAGGTGAAACTGCTTATTCTTTCATTCCACCAACACTATGGCCGGATGAAAGAGATTATTTAAAAGAACAAAGAATAGAATTTAACCCTTCTAAAGCTCAAGAAAAGCTGCAAGAACTAAAAGATAAAGGGGTAGTAGAAGAAGACTTTACAATAGATATTTATGTTCCTAGTTCTGATAGTTCAAGAGTAAAAGTAGTAGAAGCTTTAGTTTCTTCACTCAGAGATGCTGGTTTTAAAGCAAATGCCCAAGTTATGGAATTTGGAGCAATGTGGGAAAAACTCGGTGCTGGAGAAATCGGAGTCTATATGTTAAGCTTTGTCTCTGATCCCGATCCTGAATACTGGTTATACCGCTGGTTTAAATCAGACGGTTCTTTAAATAAGTCTTTTTATGAAAATGATCAGGTAGACGAATGGTTAGATAAAGCCAGAACAAGTTCAGATCAATCAGTTCGCCAAGAAATGTACAGTAACGTTTTAAGAAAAACAATTGGTGATGATAAAGTACTAGTTCCAGTAGCCCACATAAATCAAATTTATGTGATGAATAATAATGTACAAGGATTAAAACCAGGTAATCCGGTTATTATTCCACTTGTCACACCAAATGCTAATGTATATAAAGACTAGATTACTATTTTAATAATGTAGATAAAAAGTTAATTAAGCAGGAGGTCAGCCTCCTGCTTTTTAACTTTATTCAATTTGCTGGGAGGTCTGATTATGTTTGGATATATTTTAAAAAGATTATTATGGGTGATTCCGGTCTTAATCGGAGTTTCATTAATCCTATTTGGTATCATGCAGATGGTTCCCGGTGATCCTGCTTCTGTATTATTAGGCCCAAAAGCTTCAGAGGAAGCGGTTGAAACATTAAATAAAAGATATGGATTAGAAGAACCCTTACATATTCAGTATTACCTATTAATGAAAAACTTTTTCAGTGGGAATTTAGAATCAATTTATTATAAAACAACGGTTATTGAAATCATAGGACAAAAATTAAGAGCAACGGTAGAATTAGGTTTAACTGCACTTATTATTGCAGTCATATTTGCAGTTCCAATTGGTATTATTGCAGCTGTTAAGAAAAACTCAGTTTTTGATTATCTTAGTATGATGTTAGCTACCTTAGGTATTTCAATTCCGGTCTTTTTCACAGGAATTCTATTAATCTATATTTTCTCAGTCATTTTTAATGTATTACCTTCTTCTGGCTATGGAGGTTCTTTATTAACGATAGAAGGTTGGCGGCACTTAATCCTACCTGCATTTTCTTTAAGTTCGATCTTGATTGCTTCAACAAGTAGGCTAACAAGATCTTCAATGTTAGAAGTATTACAAGAAGATTATATTAGGACTGCTCGGGCCAAAGGTGTAAAAGAAAGCGTTATTACAAATAAGCATGCTTTAAGAAATGCTCTTATTCCTGTTATTACTAATATTGGTAATCAATTGGCCATGTTATTCGGGGGAGCAATACTTACTGAGACTGTCTTTGCCTGGCCAGGAATAGGAAGATTAGCAGTAACAGCTGTATCTTATCGTGATCAACCCCTGGTTTTCGGTACAATTTTAGTTTTATCATTTCTTTATGTAATAACTAATTTAATTATTGATATCCTTTATGTTTTTATAAATCCACAAATTAGCTATAGTTAGGGGGCACTATAATGAAAAAAAGAATTACAGCTATTTTATTATTAATAACTGAAATATATATTCTTTACCAAAACTGGTTAATAGATGGTAATTTCTGGGGCTCCCTTGAAATAAAGTTAGCTACTAGTTTTTCTTTCTTTGTTTTATTTTTACTATTATTAATTGTTTTTAAACCAACAGTCTTTTCTTTTATAAAAGAAAAAGAAATCTTTTATAATTCATGGCAGGAATTCAAGAAAAATAAAGGTGGGTTAGTAGGTGCAGTAATTATTCTTCTACTCATCTATTTAGCTTTCTGTGCTCCTTTTATAGCACCGTTTAAACCAGATCAAATTGATTATGCAAAAATGAAGGCAGCAGCTCCAACGATGAAACATTTAATGGGAACAGATGATTTTGGACGAGATATCCTTTCCAGAGTAATTTACGGCAGCCGGGTAGCTTTAGGTGTCGCTTTCTCGGCAGTATTTGTTAATGCCTTTATTGGTATTTCATTGGGCCTTATTTCTGGTTTTTACGGTGGAAAAACCGATACAATAATAATGAGAATTGTAGAAACCTGGAATTCAATTCCTTTTATTTTACTAGCCTTAGCTATTATTGCTGCTTTAGGGAAAAATATAATAAATGTAATTATAGCAGTCGGACTTACGGGTTTAATTAATTTTGCGAGAATAACTCGTTCAGCTGTCCTTTCTGTTAAAGAAAAAGAATATGTCAAAGCAGCTAAAGCACTAGGTGGATCTGATTACCGAGTAATCAAAAAACATATTTTACCTAATGTAATATCTCCGATTATAGTAATTGCTTCTTTAAGAGTCGGACAGGCTATATTATTGGTAGCCAGTTTAAGTTTCCTAGGTTTAGGTGTTCAACCACCTCTCTCAAGCTGGGGAACGATGCTAAAAAGAGGCCAAGAATATCTAATTCAAGCTCCTTGGATCTCACTATTTTCAGGTTTTGCTATTATAATTACGGTTATGAGTTTTAACTTACTTGGGGACGCATTAAGAGATGCTTTGGATCCCAAACAAATAGAATAACAAACATATTTAATATTAGATATTAAAAAGGTGCGGAATAGTGATAATCATAATCTCTACTCCGCACCTTATTTATAATATATATGTTAATGATTTAATTATTTAAACCAATATTTTCTCTTAAAACTTGATAAGCATTTTCACCTTCTGGTGTTTCAACTAGACTTAACCAACGGCGAACTACTAAAATATTATTTTTAACCCATTCTTCTGCAACTTTCATTTCATCTTTTTCATTAAATCCTATCTCATAAATCCAATCATTATTATCCTCTATATCAACTTTAAATTGTTGTAAGAACCTGTAAACTTCAGGATAATCTTCTTCAAATCCCTGTCTGGTTAATGTATCCACCCAAGAATAAGGGCTCTCCCACAATCTTTGAGGATCTTCTAAGTATTTAATATTATAAACTGAATTCATCCAATGAGGTTGCCAACCAACAAATACTATCCATTCTTTATCTTTAACTGATTTTTCTATTTGAGCCATTAAAGCACTCTGACTAGAGTTCACTGCTTGCCAGTCTCCTAGACCATATATATCATCTTCAATTGCACCTTTCATTAAATCATATGATGCCCAACCTGTAGGGCCAAGATACATTTTATGATCGAATTTGTCAGCATATTTCTGTAAATCCGCATGGCTTTTAACACCGGCGTCCCAAACATATTTAGGCACAGCCATTGTATAGATACCTTCAGTCATATTCTGTGTAACATAGTTTATTTGGCCTTTATATTTCAGTCTTAAATCATTATTTTGAGGTAGCCATGAGCCGATATGAACATCTACATCTCCTTGCGTTAAACCTTCATGTAAAATTGGATCACTAGCACTTCTTCTTTCAACTTTATATCCAATATTTTCTAAGATATACTCTACTACTGAATTTTTAGCCCTAATGCCAGGCCAATCTGGTTCACCTAAGACAATTGGTTCATCGCTTTGAGCAATTCCTGTTCCAGAAAATAAACCTACTAATAATGCAACTGATAGAATAATTAATAATGATTTCTTCATTGTATACCCCCTTAAATTTTATATCGACTAAGTTCGAACTTTTGTTCTCCACCATTGTGACCATTAAGTATTATAAGGAAAATGGAAGAGAATTGCAAACATATAGAGAAATTATTTTCAGTCCCGGCACCTCAGGAAAGATAATACGTTAAAAATTACTACAGTTAATACTTGTTTAAGAAATAACTTTAAACTTTGAATTTAATATTTAAAGTATCTAAAATGGTTAATATATCATTGAAAAGAAGGAATTTATTAATCACAGTATTCACAAGAATCAATTAAAGTTTTCTTATTTAGATAGTCTCTAAACTAATATATGATTTTAATTTGATTGAAAAAGAAATAGAAAGTTTATGAGCAAATAAGTTGCATATAGTTAAAATATGAAGATAAATCTTTTTATTCCAAAACATAAAAACGGTCCGGCTTGGAGGAATTAATTTTGCTCCAAACCGCACCATGTTCACATGAAATATTAAAAATTTTACCCAATTTTTAGTTACTTTTATTTCATCTTTTTCTTAAAACTTTTCATAGATTTATTTATTGTTGTCTTCTATATAA
>JAIPEX010000068.1 GCA_021736945.1 Halanaerobiales bacterium
TCATCTATGCCTGTCTCTCCTAGATAACTAGAAGCATTAATATCTTTTGGTTTTCCTTTAAGAAGGTAATTTGAAAGTGCAACCGGATAAATACCTGTATCAAGCAAAGCACCACCGGCAAGAGCGGGATCAAATAATCTTTTATTTTCTTTTTTAATTGCATTTATTCCTACTCGTGCAGTTAATAATCTTATATCTCCTATTTTCCCTTCTTCTATCCATTCTTTAACTTTTAGAATTGGCGGAAGAAAATATGTCCACATTGCTTCCATTAAAAATAGCTCTTTTTCTTTAGCTAGCTTAAACATTTCTTTAGTTTGTTTTTCATTAACTGCAATTGGTTTTTCACATAATACGTGTTTATTATTATTAAGACATAATAATGTATTTTCAAAATGTAGGTTATGGGGAGTAGCAATATAGACTACATCAATTTCATCATCTTTGGCCAGATCTTCGTAACTAGAATAACTCTTTTCGATATTATTTTTTTGAGTGAATTCTTCTGCTTTTTCACGGCTGCGAGAGGCTACGGCAGTAATTTTACCTTGATTGATATATTTAAATTCGTCTGCTAAGGTTTGAGCAATAAAGCCGGTCCCAATAATTCCCCAATTAATAGTCATTTTATTTTACCCCCTTAAGGCATTAAATATTAATTTACATAATTTTCTTAATTTAATTGTATCATAAATATAAAAAAAATTAACCCCTATAAAAAAAAGAGTTTGGAGATATTTTACTATCCCCAAACTCTTAGTTTCAATTTGTTTTTATAATAATGTATTTAATTTGCTTCTACCCAGATTGGGTTTGAATATAAGTGGTTACCGGCTTTATCTACTATGATTAAAGAATACCAGGTATCTTCAGAAGTTGGTAGATAAAATTCAAATGATTTCTTTTCAACTTCTTCAAGTTCTACATATTGGGAAGAAAGTAATCTGGATTTTACTTTTTCACCTTCTTTTACTACATGTACTTCTTTAAGTCCTTTTGCTGCGGCAGCCTCAAATGAAAGTTTAAATACCCCGTTTTCAGTTTGATAGATTTCACCAAAGTCTTTTTCTGGATAAACTAATGGTCCTCGGCTTACATAAGAGTTACCTTCTTTAACTGCTTTTGTATAACTTTCAGCAGTTAAATTGCCTTCTATATTTGCAAAAGTACGAATATATCCGGTTGTATTACTTTGTACATCATGAATATCAGTATTACCTACCATATATTTTTCTTTACCTTGATTCCACAGACTATAGAGTTTATTTATAGTTTTCTTATCACTATTTTTTATCTTTTGTTTTCTGATTTCTACTACATCATAATCATCATCATAACCACCTGGAATTGCATCATTATTTTGAGCATTAAAATAACCATAAGAAATCCAGGGATGATTTACTTGGATAACTACATCATCGAGCTTACGTGCTGTTTTAAATATTTCACTTGCTGTCCCTGTACTGTGTAGTTTTTCATATTCCATTGGGAGTGGGAATACATTAAAATGGGACCACATTGGTGAAATTTCTACAGATGGTATAAATGGTAAGTTTCTTTGCTTTGCAAATTCTTTTACAGCTTTATGTCTTGCTACTGAGTCATGATCACTTACAAAGGCTAAATCTGTTTGTGCAGCTAGATTTGAAATAACTAATTCTTTTGGAGTTGTAATTCCATCTAAAATATCTGAATGTTGATGAAGATCTGCACTGTACCAATTTTGTTTATTTGGTTGTTTTGTGATTTCAATATTAGCAGTTAAATTAGTAGTTTCTCCACTTTTTACTGTAATGTCTTCTAATGTTTTTTTCTCTGCTACAAAAGGTGCACCAGAATTAATAGTCATATCATAAGTTGCAGGTGGAAAGGCAAAACTTGCTTTTCCTTTGTTATCTAAATCTGTAAATTTGGTAGTGCTTCCTAAATATCTAATTGGATACTCAGGTCCACCAGAAATTTCTATTTTAGCATCTAAAGGTTTTTCTGTATTACTTTCAAATACTTGTAAGTTAATATTACCAGGACCTTTAACATCTGTTAAATTAACTGTTGATCTTTCGTTTTCTTTTACTGTTACTTTTTTACTACTACTTGGAGCATTTTTTTCTGCCATTGCTTTTAACTGATAGGTGCCAGTTGGTAGGTCAAATGAATATTCTCCATTTTGACCAATATTCCAGCCGAATAATTCACCATTTTTATAAGCAACAACAATCGGTTTTTCTAATTTCTGACCTTGAGTATTTATAACTTCACCTGAAACTGTACCTCTTGCTGTATTATTTAATTCCATATTGAAATCAATTACAGGAGAGGATTCTCCCTTAGGTACAACTTGTAACCAGGCTTCATAGGTCTTTTTATCTTCAGGATTAAATGTATTTGTTTTATACTGTTCTGTCCAGGTGGTTCCTCCGTCAACTGTACTATAGTAATTGGAATGAAGTCCAAAAGCCCAATTTTCATTATAGCCTACCATCCAGTCGCCGAGAGTATCTTTTCTTGCTCCACGGCCGCCTGGAACATCGATCCAGCCACCTTCAATTGATAAGGTATAACCTGAATTAATATTTTTGTGAACTTCTTTAGCATTCTTTAAAGTTGATTCAAGATGAACGAATTCATCGCCTTTTTCTAGTGTGATAGTAGTTATTAATTCAGCTTCATACCAGTCTCTTTTAACTTGGACAACACCTTTTTCAGAAGTGTTTTCTACTATTTTCACTTCTTGATAATCAGTAGGCCAACCTGACCATCTATCTGGTAGAAAGTCAACAAGAATTAGTCTATCTAATTGAATTTCTCCGTCTACTACTGGAGCTCCATCAAGGATTCCACCTCTTGGCACACCCCAGGGAGGTTTACTTCCGTTTGTACCAGAAATTGTTACTGCAAAATTACTGTTTTTCATTGTAATATCATTTTCTGAATTAGCTTCTCCACCAGGAATTGGGGTCCAACCTTTTTCAACTTGTACTCCATTATCGGCTGCTTGAATAATTCCTGTAGATGTGCTTAAACTAACTAGTAGAACTAAAATTCCTAATGAGATTAATAAGTTTTTGAAACTGACTTTGTCTTTTAGCATTAATTTTTAACCTCCTATTAGAATTTATTGAAATATTTTCCTCTATTGAAAGTGACCGTTATAAATAATAACATATATAATTGTTATGTCAAGGCCTGTATACTTCTTAGAAAAAATCAGCTCTTATATGTTTTTAAATGCTCTTTCATTTTTCTATATTTACCTTTATATTATAAAAATTAGAAAAGTTCATACAATTATTTATCTTTTATGTATTAAAATATTTTTAACAAAATAATAGGAGATTCTATTAAAAAAATAAAAAACCTTCTAATACCGAAAACCGGTACCAGAAGGTTAATAAATACGTAAGTTAATATTATCTAGTTTTTAAACGATATCTTATAAATGAATAAATTTGAATCAATAATACGGGTCCTATTGCCCCTAGTATGACGATATACCACATATTAAGTGAAAGACTTGTTGTATGGATTATGCTCTGTAATAAGGGTGTATAAACCGCTATAAGCTGTAATAAGACTGTGATTACTATTGCACCCCACAGATATTTGTTTTTAAGTAATGTTTTATCAAATCCAAGACCGTTTTTCCGTCTGACATTAAAAACATGAAAGAGCTGTACAAAAGCTAAAGCCATAAATCCAATTGTTCTACTTTCTAAAAGGCTGAAATTATTTAAAGCATACATGTAAGTTAATAATGGACCCAATGTCAGAATAAATCCTTGGATTCCAATTTTAATTTTAAATTTATTAGTTAAGATAGCTTTATCAGGATCTCTAGGTGGTTTATTCATAATATTAGCTTCCGGTTCTTCCCAGGCCATTACTAAAGCTGGAAAAACATCGGTAACAAGATTTAACCACAAAATCTGTAAAGCTAATAAGGGAGTTGGCAATTGAAATAATATTCCTAAAAAGATAAATAATATTTCACTTAAATTACAGGAAAATAGGAAGTGAATAAATTTTTGAATATTATCAAAGATTACTCTTCCCTGTTTAATTGCATCCACTATAGTTCCAAATCGGTCATCTAATAAAACCATATCGGAAGCTTCTTTAGCTACGGCTGTACCTCTTTGGCCCATTGAAACCCCAATATCAGCCTTTTTAAGAGCGGGAGCATCATTTACTCCATCCCCTGTCATGGCCGTTACTTCATTATTACCATTTAAAGCATCTATGATATCTAATTTATCTTTTGGTGAAACTCTAGCAAATATTGAATTGTTTCTGATTTTTTCTTCAAGTTCTTTTAAGTTGTATTCTTTTAGTTGTGAACCAGTAATTGGTTTCTGTGTATCATCACCAATACCCACCATTTTTCCAATTGCATATGCGGTATCGCTTTGATCACCTGTAATCATTATCGTTCTTACTCCTGCCTTTTTGGCAGTCGCAATTGATTCTTTTACGTCAGAACGAGGTGGATCCATAATACCAGCAAAGCCTAAAAAGATTAAATTTTCTTCGATATCTTCATTAATATCATCTTTTTCCTTTTCTTTATATGCCACCCCAAGGACTCTTAAACCTTCTCTTCCCATCTTATGATTAATATCGGCAAATTTTTCTTTTGTTTTTTGATTTAAATCTTCAATGGTATTATTATTTAAATATTTATCACATTTATCTAGTACAACATTGGGAGCGCCTTTGAAATATATATACTCTTTATCTTCAGGTTCAATATATGAAACAGCCATAAATTTCTTTTCTGAGGTAAAGGGAATTTCGTCCATTCTATTATAATCTTTTTCTTCCATTTCTACTTTTGAGATATTTGCCTTATTAGCAGCAGTAACTAAGGCACCTTCAGTAGGATCTCCGACTACTTTCCATAAATCATCTTCTTGACTGATTGCTGCATTGCTGCTTAAAGTAGCGGCTTTTAAAAATAGCTGTAAATCCTCATTATTATCAACATCTAAAACTTTATTATTTTCTTTGAACTCACCTTCTGGTTTATAACCTGTACCAGTAACTTTGATATTTTTATCATTTAAATATATTTTATTTACAGTCATCTGATTTTCTGTTAAAGTTCCTGTTTTGTCTGTGCAAATTACTGTAGTAGAACCTAAGGTTTCTACTGCGGGTAAACTTTTTACCAAGGCATTGTTTTTAGCCATTATTCTCATACCAATTGCAAGAGTTATAGTGGCTATAGCTGGTAATCCTTCTGGTACTGCAGCAATAGCTAAAGCAATACCTGTTTTTAACATTTCAATTATATCTCTACCGTTAATGATTCCCAGTAAGGAAACAACTCCAGCTAAAACCAATGTGATTACTATTAAGGATTTTCCTAATTGGTCTAACTTTTCTTCTAACGGTGTTTTTTCATCTTTAGTTTCGCTTAATAGATTACTGATTTCACCCATTTGGGTGTTGTTACCGGTATCAGTTATGACTGCAACTCCATTACCTCTGGTAACTGCTGTTCCCATATATATCATGTTCTTTGTATCAGCTATGGGAACGTCTTCTTCAATTTTGTCAGTATGTTTACTAACAGGTTCAGATTCTCCGGTAAGTGCAGATTCATCTAAAGCTAAGTTATCTGCTTCAATTAGCCTTCCATCAGCAGTAACTCTATCTCCTTCTTCAATTATTAAAATATCACCAGGAACTACATTTTTAGAGTCAATTTCTTTGATCTTCCCATTTCTTAAAACTTTGGCTTGGGTTGTTACCATCTTCTTTAATTCTTCGACAGATTTTTCAGCTCTGTATTCTGTTATGAAGCCAAATAGAGCATTTATGATTATTACAGCCAAAATTGCGATTCCTTCAATAGTATCTCCAATAAAAAATGAAATACTTGAAGCTATTATTAATAGAATTACAATAATATTTTTAAATTGGCTTATAAAAATATCCCAAGGTGAGACCTGTGAACCGCGTTTTAAAGTATTTGGTCCGTATTCTTCTAACCTCTGTTCTGCTTCACTTTGACTTAAACCTTTTTTATTATTTACATCCAGGCTTTCTAGAACCTTTTGATGACCATACTTATATACTTCTTTTATTTCCATAAGCAATCACTCTCTTTTATGGTTTTTTTAAGATTTATTAAGAGGAAAAAAGTATGAATTATTTTTAAAGGTGTCTAACTTTATCAAGGTTCTCATTTTTTCCCATCACTATCAATGTATCTTCTTCTTTTATTTTATCATTCGCACCTGGTGTCATATTAAGTTCTTGACCACTCTTGATAGCCATTACATTGACATCGTATTTATTGCGAAAGCCAAGTTCTGCCAAAGTTTTACCGATCATTTTTTCAGAAGCCATAACTTCTACAACACTATAATTAGGAGCAAATTCTAAATAGTCTAATACATTCGAAGATATTAGATTATTAGCAATTCTTTCTCCCATATCTCTTTCGGGATAAACTACTCTATCTGCGCCTACTTTGGTTAAAACTTTTCCATGTAAATTATCTTGGGCTTTTACAATTACATAAGGAACTCCTAGTTCTTTTAAGATTAAAGTACTTAATATATTTGCATGTAAATTATCTCCGATACTGACAATAGCCACATCAAAATTTCTGATTCCAAGTGTTTCCAGAGCTTTATCATCGGTTGCATCTGCCTCAACAGCATGTGTTACAGAGTTTGAAATATCTTGAATAATCTGATTATCCTGGTCAATGACAAGTACATCATAACCATTATCTGTTAAAGTTTTTGCCACACTGGAACCAAATCTACCGAGTCCTATAACAACGAACTGTTTCATTATATTGACCTCCTATTTAAAAGATTTACTTTAACCTACCATAACATCTTCGGTAGGATAATGATATATACCTTTTCTTTCTTTTTCTGCAAAAGCAACTGCAAATGTCAGTGGACCAACTCGGCCGGCAAACATTGTAAAGATTATTAATGCCCGTCCTATTTTAGATAAGGTAGGAGTAACACCGGTAGATAATCCTACAGTACCAAATGCAGAAACTGTTTCAAATAATATTTCTAAAAAGGAACCTTGTTCTGTAATAGTTAATACTAAGGTTACCAATACTACTAATCCAGCTGAAATCATTGTTATTGCAATAGCTTTAAATATTATGTCTTTTTCAAGCTGTCTGTTAAAGACTTCAATATCTTTTTTACCAACCATTAAATTCCAGAGAGTTAATGCCATTACACCAAAAGTAGTAGTTTTAATACCGCCTCCAGTTGAACCAGGAGAGGCACCGATAAACATTAATATTACTATAAAAAACAGGGTTGAATTTCTTAAAGAACCTGTTGGTACAGTATTAAAACCTGCTGTCCTTGGAGTTACAGAAAGGAATAATGATGATAACATTTTGTCGCCGAATTTGAGTTTTCCCATTGTTTCAGGGTTAGTAAATTCAAATCCAAATATAACCACCATTCCCAATATGATTAAAAGACCTGATATTAAGAATACAATTTTGGTTTGAAGGCTTATATGTTTAAATTTTTTAATATTTATGATTTCAGTGATTACTCCAAAGCCTATACCACCGATAATTATTAAGCTCATAACCACAAAGTTAATTGTGATGTCACCTGTAAAGCTTTCAAGTGAATTACCAAACAAATCAAAACCAGCATTATTAAATGCCGATACAGCATGGAATACTGCTAAATAAAAAGCCCGTAGTGGTTCATAATCCGCAAGCAGCCGGAAAAACATAATTAAAGCTCCAATACCCTCAAACATCAGGGTAAAACCAATTACATATCTTATTAATTTAACCAAACCGGAGATCTTAAACTGATTAAGATCTTCTTGAATTATTAAACGTTCTTTTAAAGTAATTTTTTTACCAATCACAAAAGCTACAAGGGTGGACATGGTCATTATTCCTAAACCACCAATTTGTATCAATATCATAATGACTAATTGTCCAAATACAGTAAAAGCAGAAGCTGTATTTACTACAATTAATCCTGTTACACAGGTAGCGGAAGTTGAAGTAAATAGGGCATTCAAAAAGCTCATCCCACCTGATTGAGTTGTAGCTGAAGGCAGCATAAGTAAAAATGTACCGGTAATTATTACGACAAAATAGCCAGAAACTAATATTTGTGCCGTGGACATATCTTCTATGTTTAAATTCAATAATTTTTTAAACAAATCTAACAGCTCCTTAACGATTAAACATCCTAAAAATAATTATACTATAATTCATTATAAAAGTAAAAACCGGGGAACCCCGGTTTTATTACTTTTTTTATTTATTTATGTTTTACTTATTACTCATATGGTTCAAATAAGTCTTTACCTACTCCACAATCCGGGCAGACCCAATCATCTGGTAAGTCTTCAAAAGCGGTACCGGGTTCAATACCTGCAGTAGGATCTCCCTTTTCAGGATCATAAATATACATACATACTGTACATTGATATTTTTGCATTAATATCTCCCCTTCCATTATTATTAATTTAATTATACCATAAAAAGTATACATGTCAATAATTGTTAATTCTTTACAATTCTTTGTTGAATAATTCAGGAGAATAAATACTTCTAACTTTCATTAAATTAAGGATTATAAAAGGAATGAAACTAGCAAGTATTATTGGTACTATTAAATTAGGCAAATAAAATAACTCTAAAACTAAAATAATACTAGCAATAGGAGCTTTTATTAACCCTGCCAGAATTCCAACTAATCCACAAAGTGCTAAAAAGATTGGGTTAATAGCAAAAGCAGGCCAAAATATCAAACCTATTTTACCTACTAAGAAGCCGGATAATAAACCTGTTAAGATCATTGGAGCAAATAAGCCTCCAGAACCCCCTGAGCCAATTGATAAGCTTGTTGCTATAATTTTCAATATTAAGATACTTGATATAAATAATATTGAAGTATCTAAATTATTAAAGTTTGAGATAATATTACTACCAGTTCCCAGAACTTCAAAATAAAAATAACCAACTATTCCAACTAATAATCCCCCACATGCAGGTTTGTAATAAAAAGGAATATCAAGTTTAGAGAAAATACTTTCACTTAACACTAAAGTGTTTATAAACAGCCAGCCGACTAGTGAAATTAAAAAGGTAAAAATAATTAGGAAAATATATTGATTTCTTCCGAAACCTTCAATTAAAATTTCAAAATTAAAAAAATATTCATAACCCGGGTTAATTAAATTCATTAAAAGGAAACTAGAAAAAGAGGCAGAAATTGTATAAAATATGTTTTTTAGAGACCAGTCTTTATGTATTACCTCTAATGAAAATATTGTAGCTGCAAAAGGTGCCATAAATACTGCTGAGAAACTTGCCGCTGCCGCACTTCCTATTATAATTTGGTATTCTTTAAGTTCAAAATTTAAATATCTACCAATAATGTCTGAAATACCTGTAGTAAGTTCAATAATTGGTCCTACTAGTCCTACTGAACCTCCTGAAATTACAGTAAAAGAAGTAGCTAGTCCTTCATAATGTAGATCTTTTTTAGTTAATCCCTTTTCATTGGATTTAATTGTTGAGATAAGTAGAGGAACTCCATGTCCTTTAGCAGTTAAAGTACCGTAGTTTAATAGATAACCAACAATTAAACCACCAATAGCTGGAATAAATATTAATAATATATTGTTTGCAAAATAATTTATTATATTTATCGATATCTGGTCAATTAAGAAGAAAAATAAATGTGTAAATATTGTTGCTGGTAACCCTAAAAGAATTATTACTATAAATAGATATAAGTTATTTTTATAATTCATTTTAATACCCCATATTTTTCTTTATTAATTATATTTTGGTTGCAACACAAAAACAAGCACTTTTAACTAAATAAATTTAGTAAATATCTAACTAATTAACTTTAAATAAATAAAAAATATAAAAATAGACAGGCATAGATCTTATCAAGTGACAAATACCGGACTATTTAATAATCTTTTAAAACTAGCGGCCAACCATTTGAACCCAAAGTATAATTTTGAACACGCTTCACCCCGGACAGGCATATTATCAACATTGTATTTCCTTCTAAACACAAAAGGTAAGCCTTCTATCCCTGCTCTTTGGTTGGTGAGTTCAACATATTCTTTAGTATTCATTTTTTCTCTAATGGTATCTCTTTGATATCTTGACCTATTAAACCTAACCGTATTAGCTTTCTTTTGAAATTGAATTCTGCATTGTTCTTTAAAACTACAATCTGAACAATTTTCTTTAGTAAACTTGGCAGTAAAGACTTCTTTTTCATCATCGTAATCACTTAGATAGGGTTCTTGGCCGTTAATACATTCTGTAATCAGATTATCTTCATCAATCTTAAAGGTCTCTGCAAAACTTAATTTAGATTCGCTTTCTTTTCTGCCGACTAATTCTCCGAGTATTAATTCAATACCCTTCTGTATAGCTAATTCGGCTAGTTCAGCAGTGAAGTAAGCACCATCTACTAACATTTTGAGCGGGTTTTTGAGTTTTTTATCAACATCTAATTTTTCAATAGTATCTTTACTAAACTTTTGGTCAGTATATATATTAGGCTTAAAATCATAATCTATAACGATACTGTGATTCTCATCAAATACTTCTATCACATTGGCCGTGTAACCGATATTAGGACCGTATTTTAAACGATAAGTTGAATCAGGATCACTGGGATTTTGCAAGACATCTGAGTTTAAGTCCTGCTCGTCTTTTATCTTTAATTCTCCGGGATTAAGGTTATCGAAATCATCATTGCCAGTTTGTTCGCCCAGCATTCTTTTTAAGATCTTAAATTCTTCTGTTTGTTCAATTCTGGAATAACTTCTTAAAGAAGCTCTATATAATATCTGAGAGTGTTTCATTAAGAATTCCAGCTTGGTTTCGATATCTTTATCTCTAGTTTTGTAAATAGTTTCTTTTTTATGTCCTTTTTTGAGATATCCAAGACTACTTTCAGGTATTGCTTTGTTGTCCAGTTCTTTTAATTTTTTAATTAAATTGGCATTGACTGTATAGATTAGTTCTATTCTTGACATATTCTTACTGAAAGAAGCAACCATAAAAGAGTCAACGCGGATCTTTTCATCGCCAATTTCAAGTGTTTCGGCGATAAGTTTAGAAAGGCTTTCTACTTCTTCTTTTATTAAATAAATACCCGTTTCTTCTTCATAAGCATAAACTCTAGTTCTAAAATTAGTAAAGGTATTGATATAAATTGGCGGTTTATCAAAGCTGGTTAAGCGTAAGGCATATTGAAATCTATCATCAAAGTAAATAGAGCCTAATAGTTCAACATCAGAAAGTCCAAATATTTCTTTTAAGATCAATTCTCCAATGATTACATTTACTGGAGAATTAGGTCTAGAAGGTTTTTTTATATAAAACTGCAAATCTATCTTCATTAATAGCTGGAAAGATATATTTTGAAAAATATGAGCCAGCTGTCTTTGAGAAAATCTTTAAGATAATTAGGTATATTTGTTACAGTGTCATCAAATGACATCTGTTGAAAACATTTTTAGTCCATATATAAAAACTCCTCATTTATTAGGATATGTTACTTTAATTATATCATATAATCTTTGTCATAGTAATGATTATAGGGGATTGAGTGTACTAAATTCAGGATAATTTTAATCAATTAGTTAAATGATTATTGGCAAATATTTCTAGGTTTTTGTGGTACAATCATCTATTATATAAAATTTATTTTACTTTTTGATCAATATATGAACGCCAACCACCAAATTCTGTGATTTCTAATTGATCTTCACATAAAAATGGTTCACCTATAATTCCTAGACAAATACTTTTATCTTGCAATACTACTTTTCCAATACATAATCCAGCTGGTTCATTTAGAAGTAAGGTAACCATTTTATCAATTGGTATTTTCCAAACTTCCAAATCCACTTTAGATGCTTTTTTTGAAGTTCTTATCATAGCAGGATATTCATCATTTATACTCCATAGCCTATAATAACTATCAGTTTTGTCTTCTCTTATAAATTTACCACCTATTTTAGTAAGATTTTCATTTAATTCTAAATCTCTCATAAGTGTACCATTTACAGCAATCAATATTTTTTCCACATGCACCGCTCCTCTTTTCTAATATATCATAACATATTATTGAAAAGAAATACTGAATCATTGATAAATACTGAATCAATTTTCTTTTAAATTTTATCTTATTAAAAACCACCGATTAAATATATTATGTATTTTTTAGAGCTAACTTTATTTTAAAACCTAAAAACTATAATAAAAGGAAGTATAACACACATACACACTAATTATCCAACTCTGTTAGGGAGCTTAATAGATAAGACATAAGTTTGAGAAAAATTATTTTTTAATTGTTGGATTCCTAAAAATAATAAAGAGAATTCCTAATCCAGCCGGAACGATTGATAACAATAATAAACTGTAAATATTATTATATGCATTGAAAAATAATGCGAAAATAAT
>JAIPEX010000069.1 GCA_021736945.1 Halanaerobiales bacterium
TCCGGATTTCCTTTTATAGCATCCCTAAAATCATCATTAAAAAAGGCAATCTTATGGTCTCTTTGATCACCTTTGTGAATTTTTTGATACTCCTCTAAGTGCGGGGGTTCGGCTGACCAAGGTTCCCCATATAATAAAAGATCAGAATTTATATCGTGTAATACATTTTCAATTGTATACATTGTTTCTTTATCCATTAGGCCCATTAAATCAAACCTGAAACCATCAATATGGTATTCTTTAACCCAATATTTCAAGGAATCAATGATAAACTTCCTTACCATTGGTCTTTCGGTTGCAATTTCATTACCACAACCCGAACCATTAGTTAAATAACAATTATTAATTAATCTATAAAAATAACCAGGTGCTGTTTTTTGAAAGGCTGATTCATTAGTATAGTAGGTGTGGTTATATACCACATCCATAATTACACCAATACCATTATCATGTAAACTTTTAATCATCTTTTTAAATTCTTTAATACGTTGCTATCCCTCCGGTTTATTAGCATAAGAACCTTCAGGCACGTTATAAAAGTGAGGATCATAACCCCAATTATATTGATAACGATTTTCTTCATCTACTGTAGCATAATCAAATACTGGCAAAAGATGAACATGTGTTACACCTAACTCTTTAAGGTGATCTAACCCGGTACTTAAACCTTGATTATTCACAGTACCTTCTTCAGTAAAAGCTAAATAATCCCCCCTATTTTTAATCCCAGAATAAGGAGAAGTAGAAAAGTCACGGACATGAATTTCATATATGACTGCATCTACAGCACTATTAAGTGTTTTATATTTATCATTTTCCCAGTTTTCAGGATTAGTCTTATCTAAGTTCACAATTAAACCCATCTCACTATTGGGTGCCAAGCCTTTTGCATAGGGATCTACAGTCTTTTCTATTCGATCCCCAAAATCAACAGCAAAAAGATAATACTTACCTTCATAATCCCCGTCTAATTTTACTTTCCAGGTTCCACTTAGATCTTCAACCATTTCAAAAATTTTAAATGGATCTTCCTTATCATAATGATTATATATTTCTAATTTTACATTTTTAGCTGTAGGTGCCCATAACTTTACAATTGTTTCCTCTTTTGAGTAATTAACACCTAAATCTTCACCGCGATATATAAACTCAGGTCTATAAACACCTTCCTGCAATTCAATAATATCCATTATATTATACCCCTTCTAAATATATATTCTTATATTACTCTATCCATACTTTCAATAATTTCAAGAAAGATATCTACTATTTCAGGATCAAATTGTTTTCCCGAATTTTTTCTCAACTCTTTCATTGCCTCATCTTTTGACAATGCATCACGATATGCCCGGTCTGAAGTCATTGCTGAATAAGCATCTGCTATAGAAATTATTCTTGAAATTAATGGTATCTCTTCTGCTTTTAAGCCTTCTGGATAACCATTACCATCCCATTTTTCATGATGATATAAAACAAATTCGGCTATCTCATTTAATCTTTTGGATTCCGAAAGTGATTCATAAGCCCAAAGAGGATGCTTTTTTATTAAGTTATACTCTTTTTCAGTAATCTCTTCTTTTTTATTTAAAGTAACCCGTGGAATAATTAATTTACCAATATCATGAACTAAACCAGTCCAATAAGCATACTGAACTTCTTTTTGATGCAAGTTCATTTTTTTAGCTATTTCACGTGACAATTCAGCAACTTCTTCGGAATGTCCTCCAGTATATTTATCATGAATCTCTAAAAATTTAATCATTGATAAGATTATATCACGTTGAAACTCCCCCTGCAATTTATTATACCTTTGAAAGATATAAAAAGATTCAGCAAGATTTCTAAATGCTTCTAATGTCTCTATATCATCTTCATTAAAATTACTATTATTGTTTTCTGCTATATCCAAAGAAATACCCGCTAGCATTTGATCATCAACTACTAAAGAAAATGTTAAGGATTGTCTAATGTTCTTAGAAGCTTCCTTTAATTTTTCATAATGATTACTTGACAACTCGTTATTTTCTTTAGATAACAGATTATTGATTATTTTTGGTTTTTGTTTATGTATATTAAAAACTTCTTTATTTAAGTCAAGCCTCTTTAACATCTTTAGGTTGTGACCAATAGCATCAATATATTTTACTTTCTCTTCACTTATCCTATAAACACTACCATAATCACATTTAGGAACTAATTCATGAGCTGTTCTTAATAGTAAAGATAAAAAGTTATCAACATCTGTAAAAGTATCCCTGTTAATATTATTTATAAAATCAATCATAATTTTTAAATCTTCTGTTTGTTCATAAAGTGTTTGATAAGAATCTTTTAAGACCTCATTACCCTTTTTAAGTTGATGAGTATATATATTTAACTTTTTATTTTTTCGTTTTAGTTCTCTTTTGGTTTCTCTTAACTGGTTAAAATATTTCTTTAACAATAAATAAAATATTAATCCAGTGAATAAAACATAGATAATACCTTTATAAGTTTGAATGGTAGTAATCATGGATTCGTCAGCAAATAAATTAACTAAAATTTTATCAGAAAAATATATCCACATAATTCCCAATAAAATATATATTAAAATTATTTTAATTTCTTCTTTTATATTAAAATCCATTATATACCTCCATTTCTTTGACCTACTTACACATATTTTATACTTCTATAAAACTATACTTTCCCCTTCAAGCAGGTAATTAAAATTTTTTATAGAATACTCAATAAAGAAGGTTAAAGAGGTGAAGAAAATGTCTTTTCTTGATTTCAGATATAGATTTAAAGATAGTGATATCGACCTAATTAGTTTTGGGGAATTACTCGTTGATTTGATCACCAACGAAGAAGAAGCTCTACTATCAGAGGCAGAACAATTTTCAAGATTTTTTGGTGGTTCAGCCGGAAATGTAGCTGTGAATTCTAAAAGATTAGGTGCTAATACAAGAATACTCACTAGAATTGGAAAAGATTCTTTTGGAGATTTTTTATTAAATGTTCTTAAACGTGAAAATATAAATACCGAAACTATTCAATTAGATAAAAAAAGGAAAACCCCTCTTGTCTTTGTAAATAAAACTAGTAAAACTCCCGCTTGGTTAGCATATCGAGATGCCGATAAATACATTGAATTTAATAATGATGTTGAAAAAATTGTAAATAAAACTAAGGTGGTCTATTTAACCACCTTTATACTATCACAAAACCCATCTCGAAAAACTGCTTTGAAAGTAATTGATTTGATTAATAAGGATGAGGAAAAGTCATTAGCTTTTGATCCGTGTTTTCGTCCTGTTTTATGGCCCAAAGAAGATGATGGAAAAAAACTAGTCAAAGAAGTAATTTCTAAAGCCGATTTTATTAAACCATCATTAGATGATGCCGAATATCTATTTGGACCTGACACTCCCCAAAATTATATCGATAAATATTTGCAAGTTGGAGCAAACATTGTTATATTAACTATGGGAGAAGATGGAGTTTTAGTCTCAGACGGTAAAGAAAAAATGAGACTAAAAGTTTATTCAAAAAAGGTTGTAGATGTCACAGGTGCCGGTGATTCTTTTTGGGCTGGTTTTATCTGTGGTATACTTGATGGTAGAAAGGTTAAAGACGCTGTAAAGTTAGGAAATGCTGCAGCTGCCTTCAAAATTAGAGGAGTAGGTGCTTTATCACCAGTACCTGACAAAAAATATCTTTTAAAATATATTGAAGAACAGGAGGCTTCACAATGAAGAGTTCTGATATAGAGCATGTTGCGTTTTTGAATCCCCAAGGTAATTTTGACCCCAACGATAGTTATTGGACTGAACATCCCGATTTTGGCGGTCAATTAGTCTATGTAAAAGAGGTTTCATTAGCTTTAGCGAGCCTTGGTGTGGATGTAGATATTATAACTAGACAAATCAAAGATGATGATTGGCCTGAATTCTCACATCCAATAGAACGCTATCCAGAAAGTGATAATGTTAGAATTATAAGAATCCCTTTTGGTGGAGATGAATTTTTAAGAAAAGAAGAACTTTGGCCATATATCAAAGATTATGTAGACGGTATTATTGAATTTTATAAAGGCGAAAAATCATTTCCAGATTTTGTTACAACTCATTATGGAGATGGTGGACTTAGTGGTGTATTATTAAAAGATAAAAAAGACATTCCATTTACTTTCACAGGCCATTCTCTTGGCGCTCAAAAAATGGATAAGCTAGATGTTAATAAGGTGAATTTTACAGAATATAATACAAAATTTAATTTTCATAGAAGAATTATCGCAGAAAGAATTGCTATGAATCACGCAGATGGTATAGTTGTTAGCACATCTCAGGAACGAAATGAACAATATTCTCATTCCCTATACCAAGATGCTGTAAACACAAAAAATAAAGAAGATTTCAAAGTTATATCTCCAGGAGTTAATACCGAAATTTTCAATGGTGAATATAGTAATGAGATGAAACAAAAACTGGAAAACTATATAAGTAGAGATATCAAAGAAGATAGAACTGATCTCCCGTTAATTATTTCCTCAAGTCGTTTAGATCAAAAGAAAAACCATATTGGTCTTGTTAAAGCTTTTGCTGAAAATGAAGAACTGCAAAACAAAGCCAATTTAGCAATTGCTTTAAGAGGAATAGAAAACCCTTTTGAAGATTATTCTAATGCTGATAAAGACGAAAAAAATATATTGGACCAGATAATGAAAATACTTGATAATAATAATTGTACTGATAAAGTAACCATGTTTTCTCTAGAAAGTCAAAAACAATTAGCTGAGACTTATTCATATTTTGCAAGTAAAAAATCAGTCTTTACTCTTACCTCTTACTATGAACCATTTGGTCTAGCACCTGTAGAAGCAATGGCTTCCGGTTTACCTGCTGTAGTGACAGAAAACGGAGGACCTGTTGAAATCATGAAATCCGGAAAATATGGGATACTAGTCAATCCAGAGGAACCCGAAGAAATTGCTAACGGATTACTAGAAATTTTATCTGACAATAAAAAATGGAAACACTATCATGAAAAAGGGAAAAAAAGAGTAATGGAAAAATATACCTGGGAACAAACTGCTAAAGATTATCTTGAATTCATGGAAAAACTTTCAAATAAAGAAACTGTGCAAGAAAAATTAGATATCCCTGAATATTTCTTGGAACCAGATACCAAAAATGATTCGCGGCTACTTGATAGATTTTTAAGAATTTGGAAAAAATAAAATCAAATTTTGTTTAGGAGAGTGATCAATTTGATAGCCAAAGAAAAAAGAAAAAACGTGGCTTATTTCTGTATGGAGTATGGTATAAATAATAATTTTAGAATATATGCTGGAGGTTTAGGTATTCTGGCTGGAGATATTTTAAAAGCAGCTCATGAATATGAATATCCTATTATAGGTATTGGTATGCTCTGGTTGGAAGGATATACAAAACAATTAATCGATGAAAGTGGAAGACCATATGATAAATATCCTAATAATGATTATATTTATAATCATCTAGAAGATACCGGTGTTACAGTTAATGTCAAAATCCAAGATAAAGATATAAAATTGAAGGTATGGAAACTTGAAACCGATTATATGAATCCTCTTTATTTATTAGACTCTAATCTAGAAGAAAATGGTAAATATGACTGGATTACTAAAAGGTTATATGCCTGGGGTGAAGAGGAAAGGATTGCCCAAGAAATTGCCCTAGGTATTGGTGGAATTAGAGCAATTAGAAAACTTGATTTAGATATAGATGTTTATCACTATAATGAAGGACATGCCGTTTTTGCCGGTACAGAAATGATACAAGAAAAAATGAAAAATGGTCTGGAATTTGAACAAGCTTTACAAGCTGTTCGCAATAAAACAGTCTTTACCACTCATACCCCTGTAAAAAAAGGTAATGAAGTTCATGGTCATTCACTTTTAAAGAAAATGGGAGCTTATAATGGTTTGACTGAAAAACAAATGAAAAGAATCGGTAATGACCCTTTCAGTAATACTGTAGCAGGATTGAGACTAGCTAAGATTTCTAATGGCGTAGCTCAACTTCACGGTGTAACAGCCAGAAATATGTGGGAGCATGTTGAAGACAAATCTCCTATTAAGGCTATAACAAACGGAGTCCATCGAAAATCCTGGGTTGACTCTAGAATTTTCTCTGCATTTGAAGATGGTGATGAATTACTTCCTGTTCATCAACAATTAAAATCAGAGTTGATTAATTATGTCAAAGATAAAACTAATGTGGAACTAGATAAAAACAAACTTTTAATTGGTTTTGCTAGAAGGGCAGCCCCCTATAAAAGAGCAGACTTAATATTTAGGAAAATGGATGTAATTAAGCCTTATCTTGAAAATAATAAAATCCAATTAATTTTTTCTGGCAAGGCTCATCCCTTAGATAATAAAGGAAAAGATCTTGTGGCTAGAATAATAGATATGACAGAGAAATTCCCAAATAGTGTAATATTCTTAGAAGATTATAATATGGAAATTGCTAAAATGATGACCCGGGGTGTTGATGTCTGGCTTAATAATCCACGTAGACCTAAAGAAGCTAGTGGTACTTCTGGAATGAAAGCAGCTATGAACGGAGTATTAAATCTTAGTATCCTTGATGGCTGGTGGCCAGAAGCTTGCCAACATGGAATGAACGGCTGGCAGTTCGGTGATGGATATATGGGAGAAAACCAGGATAAACATGATTTAGAATCTTTATATAGAGTATTATTTAATGAGGTTCTTCCCACATATTATGAAAACAAAGAGCAGTGGGAAGAAATGATGAACAACAGTATTGAAACTACCTATGAAGATTTTTCAGCTCGTAAAATGTTAGAAAACTATTACCTAAAAATGTATAGAAAAATTAAATAAACACATTGAACTTAGTAATCCCTTCTTATCATTTGATAAGAGGGGTTTTTTATTTGAAAGAATGAGTCACAAAGTTTTTATAATATTATAGTGTTAAATTACTTTTTTAAAGAAGGAACAATTACCTCTACCCTGAATCTTATAAACAAA
Source organism: Halanaerobiales bacterium (assembly GCA_021736945.1). Taxonomy (GTDB): domain Bacteria; phylum Bacillota; class Halanaerobiia; order Halanaerobiales; family M55B127; genus M55B127. The sequence continues at coordinate 7,025 of JAIPEX010000069.1, forward strand.
TCCGTAAAGGGAGTGGTTATATGTCACATTCCAAAAAATATTTTACATTTATGTTGGTAGTTTTATTGGTCTTAACCTTTGGAAATTTAGCTTTGGCTGATAATGCATTAGTCTTTCAATCAGATTTTGGACTAAAAGATGGTGCTGTTTCAGCAATGAAGGGTGTAGCCTATGGTGTAGATGATGATCTTGACATATATGATGTGACCCACAAGATAACTCCATTTGATATTTGGGAAGGTGCTTATAGGTTAAATCAAACCGCAGATTATTGGCCTGAAGGAACAGTTTTTGTATCGGTGGTAGATCCCGGTGTAGGTACTGATCGGGAATCAATCGTTTTAAAAAGCAAAAATGGACAGTATTTTGTCACTCCTGATAATGGAACAGTTACCTTAATCGCAGACAATATGGGAATTGAAGATGTAAGAATAATAGACGAATCGAAACATCGTTTGGAAGGTTCAGAAGCCTCTCATACTTTTCATGGTCGAGATGTTTATGCCTATACAGGTGCAAAGCTTGCTTCTGGAGAAATAACTTTTGAAGAAGTAGGACCAAAATTAGAAAAAGATATTGTGAAATTGGATTATCAAAGAGCCACAAGAGACAATAATATAGTAAAAGGAACAATACCTATCCTAGATATCCAATATGGGAATGTCTGGACAAATATACCTAAAAAAATGTTTGATAAATTAAATCCTGAATATGGAGATATGTTTAAAGTCGAAATTTATAATAAAGATGAATTAGTATATGAAGAAGAAGTTCCCTTCGTTTCTAGTTTTGGGGATGTAGAAAAAGGAGAGCCACTATTATATCTAAATAGTTTATTAAACGTATCGATAGCTTTAAATTGGGATAACTTTGCTGAGACTTATAATGTTGATTCCGGGCCAAATTGGAAATTTGTAGCTAAAAAAATAGAAAACTAAGGGAATTAACTTATATTTTAAGGATTGACCAATTTAATTATAAAGATTCCTCTGGCTAATCCGCTAGAGGAATCTTCTTTACTTAGAATAAAGTTGGTTTTGATCTTTATATCAATTTTAAAAGACTATTTTTCTTTGACCAAATGTATGTTTTCTCCTTTGGAGAACATTTCAACCGAATCATTGTACTCAATTCCAGCCTCTTTTAATACTTCATGAGGAATCGTAATTCCCCCGTTATCATCAAGTTCTATAATAATTCCAGTTCTTTTCAAATATCTCATTCCCTTCCTTGTTTTCTTTATTATATCAGCGATTAAAACACATAAACAAGGATAAATTGTCCAATTTTATATTTTCGTAAAACTTATAGAATTACTTGAGTTATTTTGTTCATTGCTTTCAACAAATTATTTAAAAATCTTACTTAATATTTGATTTTAATAATCTTCTGTCTAATAAAATATATAAATAATAGAAGTACTAAAACTCTTTGTCCAATATTATTTTTATATATTTTATAGGTAATTTTCCCAATAATCTTATGATAAGAATTAAAAACCTAAATTATCATACTAATAATAATCAAAAATATCCCAGAGATTCCACTTAAATATAACCGGCGTATATATATTCGAGCTTTCTTATTATTTTGGCTTTTCATAAGTCTAATTGCCCAAAATAATATAGTAATATCCGTTAGTGAAATAAGGACAAAATAACTGAGCCCAAATAAACCTAAAGTTACAGGTAAAAAACTTAATATTATAAAAATAATAAATAATGAAAAAGAAATATTAAGAGCATTTTTTTTACCAATTAGTATTGCAATCGATTTAATATTTCTTTTTTTATCACCGGCTATGTCCATTGCATCTGCGGCAATTTCTTCTCCAAGATTAAAAAGAAAAAGCATTATACTAAAAATTATAACACTTTTATTCCAGGGGCTGCCAACCACTATACTTCCCAAAATAATTGTAATCGAAACTGATAAGCTTACAAACAAATTCCCCACTAATCCCTTTTCTTTAAACTTCCAATTATATAAAAAACCAATAATCCAAAAAATAATATATAGTAAAACAGCTAATTTATTAATGAAAAATGATGCAAACAATCCAATCAAAGTTATAATAGTAGTAAAAAATATAACTGCTTTTAAAGAAATTAAACCTGATGGTAAAGGTCTATGGGGGGCATTTACTTTATCAACTTCAATATCAAAATAATCATTTAAAATCATTGCAGATCCTGATAGAAAAAAACCCCATGTAAATCCTAAAAATAATTCTCTTACAGAAGGTACACTACCCAGTGTAATAATTTCGCCCATAATAACACATAATCCTGCAGCAAATGGCAACTCTGGACGTAATAATTCTATTAAACCCTTTATTTTCTTAAAATTAAACATAGTTCAATCCTTTCAGATTTTTTTATTTTGATTCACTTTCATAATAAAAAATAATGATACCTGGGTCCAATTTACAATAAAACAATAAAATAATTGTACTTTTAATTATCTTTAACCTACTAATAATCCAATAAAGATTATCAGAGCTGCTGCAATTGCAATACTATATATACCATAGCCAACTGCTAATCCTAAACCGGCCACACCCCACAAACTGGCTGCAGTAGTTAAACCTTCAATTTTATCTTCTTGTTTAATTATAGTACCAGCACCTAAAAAACCAATGCCACTTATTACTTGGGCTGCTAAACGAGCTGGGTCAGCATTATTTGTTACTCCCAGATCACTACCAGCCACTCTAAGTGATAAAATCATAATAAGACAAGATATTATTGCTACAATCATATTAGTACGCACTCCAGCAGCTTTATTTCTCTTTTCCCTATCATAACCTATTAGCACTGCCAATCCAGCAGTTAAAACAAGTTTAAATATATCTTCCCATATTATTTCCATAACAGATCCCCTTTTTAATATTATATTTTTGTTATATTTATATATTATTCATTGTTATTAAACTTCCTCCTACTTTTTGGATTTTTTGACATTCAATATTATCTATACTATAATACTAGTTGACATATCAACTAAATAAATAGGAGTGTTAGACAGATGAAAAGCGGTTCTATTGGGAAATACCTCAGTATAACGCATAGAGCACATACTTCTTTGGTAGATAGAAAATTTAAAAAGAAGTTTAATTTAAGCCATGGACAGGTATTTATTTTAATTAATATATATAGAGATGAAGGAATTTGTCAGCATAGATTATGCGAAGAATATAACTTAGATAAATCAGGAGTTGGAAGAATTTTAAAGAAGTTAGAAAAAAAGAATTTAGTCATTCGTCAATCAGACCCAGATGATAAAAGAAAAAAACTAATTTATCTTACTGATAAGGCAAAAGAAATGAAAACTGGATTCAAGAAACTATTGAAAGAAATTGAAGAGCAAATGAGAAATGGACTTACACAAGAAGAAATTAATACTATAAGAAAATTACTAAATAAAATTTATAACAATTTAGATAAATCAAATGTTTAATTTTTAGGGGTGATAAGATGGCATTAGAAACAAAATCAAGCCGAATGGGTACTGAAAAAATTAGTAAATTACTTTTTAAACTCTCTGCACCCGCAATAGTGGGAATGCTCATTCAGGCTTTATATAATATTGTAGATAGTATTTACGTAGGAAGACTAAGTACGGACGCTTTATCAGCATTATCAGTATCTTTTCCTGTTCAGATGTTCTTAATAGCTATAGGTGTAGGTACAGGAGTAGGAACTAGTTCCTTAATTTCCAGATTATTAGGTCGTGGTAACAAACACCGCGCCAATAATGTAGCTGAACATGTCTTTTTTATAGCAATTATATATGGGATAATAGTAGGCTTTATTGGTATGTTCTTTTCCGCAAATGTTATAAATTTATTTACAAATGATCCTGTTTTAATTGATCTAGGACAACGTTATATAAGAATAATATTAACAGGATCCATAGCAATGTTTGTTCCCATTATCTTTAATTATATATTACGTGGAGAAGGTAACACAATCATACCAATGTTAACTCTTATGATTGGAGCAGTACTAAATATAATAATCGATCCATTCGTGATTTTTGGAATTGGACCTTTCCCACAACTAGGAGTTGCCGGAGCAGCTTATGCAACTATTTTTTCTAGAATGATTGGTGGTATATTTATAATTTTTGTACTTTTTAGTGATAAAAATGAACTTTCACTTGAACTAGAAGACTTTAATTTTGATTTTGAAATTATCAAAGAAATTTACCAAGTAGGTTTACCAGCTATGGTAAATAGATTACTTTTCAGTACCGCCATGGTTTTTATAAACTTAATTTTAGGTGCTTTTAATTCTACTGCAATTGCAGTTATGGGAATTATATTTAGAATGCAGTCCTTCTTTTTAATGATGGTCTTTGGATTAACACAAGGATATTTACCAATAGTAGGGTATAATTATGGCCATGATAAGCCGGATAGAATGAAAAGAACTATTATTTTAGGTAGCCTTACAGCCCTTTCTTTTGGTATAATCGGGTTTGCTGTATTTCAATTATTCCCTAAAACAATATTAAGTCTATTCAATAACGATCCTAAATTATTAAAAATTGGAGTGCCTGCTTTAAGAAGAGTTAGTATTTCTTATTTCTTTTTAGTCTTGAATATAATAGGTGTAGCTACTTTTCAAGCTATAGGTAGAGGGCTACCAAGTTTTATTTTAACCGTATTACGACAAGCTATATTATTAGTTCCAGGAATGTATATTTTAGGTCAATTATTCGGTTTAAGTGCAACCTGGTTATCATTCCCAGTTGCTGAATCAATAAGTTTTGCTATCATGCTACCTTGGTTAATTTCTACTCTTAAAGGTGCAATGTATAATATGCGAGAACGTAGACCAGAACAAACAACTGTCTAAATAATATTTTAATTAAAAATAAATCTACAATTAAATAATATGATTGAAATCCCCTTTTTAGATAGCAGATTAAATATTGAAAATCTGTTTAACATAAAAGGGGATTTTTTTATTCAAAATTATAATAATAAAAAAAGACGACCTCACCCCTTAAAAATTAGGGCTTTAGCCGCTTAAATTAATATATATTTTCAGCTTTATCTCTCTGATTTCATTTTAACATAGGTAACAAGAGGAACGAACTTTGAGAGGCATCAATTTCTTAATTTCTAAAAATTCATATTATTGTTCTGTAAATCATTTATCATTTGTGTATACTGTTCGAATACATTTTCTTTTAAACAATAACACACTTTAGGGCCTTTTATTTGCCCCCTAATCCAACCAGCCTCTTTTAAAATTTTCAAATGTTGAGAAACAGTTGATTGAGAAATAGGTAATTGATCAACAA
>JAIPEX010000005.1 GCA_021736945.1 Halanaerobiales bacterium
TAATACTTATCCCAGGAAAATGTTTAATTTCAAGACATCACGGCAGTTATTTCAACATGCTAGAGGGGTTATCTAGTCTAATTCGGGCTTATCCAAGTTCAAAACCAAAAAAACCGTGCATTAAACCTTGCAATCTAAAGTTATTTATTATCATTTTTTCATTGAGTTTTATATTTGCGGGATGTAGTAGTAATACTTCAACCAATAATGATGATAACATTCTAAAGGAAGGTACGATAACAGGGCAAATTGTAGAACCTATTAATGAGCAAACTAGTACTAGAAATGCAAATGCTTTAGTGGTATTAGATGGAGAAAATGATTATAAAGCTTATGCTAGTGCTTCATGGGAGGCAGGAGAAGTAGTTGGAGGAACTTTTTCAAAAGAAGGAATTAAAGAAGGACAATATACTATGAAGGTTTATAAGTTAGGATATGGTACTGTTACAAAGAATATTACTATAGAACCTAATACTACCAATGATTTAGGTGTGATAGAAATGACTCCTGAAAATCCTTTAGAACAACCTGATGGTTTGTATTTTTATGGTATGAATACTAATAAATCACCTTTTGATGAAAGAGCTGTTAGAGATGCATTATTATACTCATTTAATTGGACTGACTATGAATCTTATGTTAGTGGTGATGAACAAGTAGCAGGGATTGCAAATAGAATTATTACACCAAAGAAAATTGGATATAATGATACTAATTTAAAATATGATTATGATTTATCAAAAGCTGAACAAGTTTTAAATGAAGCAGGTTATACATCAGCAGATACAATTGATATTACTATAAATATTCCTGATATGCAACGTCATATAGATGTTGCAAACAAAATTAAAACATATTGGGAACAAGTAGATCAATTTGCAGTGAGCATAAATAAAAATAGTTGGGAGAACCATGTTGATAATATTGGTAAGGGAAATTTTGGCCTTTATTATATGGGGTGGTTCATAGATAATAGAGACCCTGTTTTCTTATTTGAAAATTTCTTATCAAGGTATATAAATGAGGGAGAAACAGCAAAAGAATATTTCAATAATGCTAAAATGAATCTTAATAATAAGAGCGATGCGATAACTAGCATCCATAATTTAGAAAAGAAAATATTGGAAAGAAATTTGATGATACCGCTACATTATTTTCAATCTTCTCAGTAAGATAAGATATTGTTAATAATTTTATAAAAATTTTCTTGCCGAATTCACGACAATTCGCCCCCCATTCATAACTTCATAAGCAAGGCTTTCTTGTCGTGAATTCGGTAAAAATCATCGCAGATTAGATATAATGTGGAAAACATGTAGGTATAGGCGAAATAATTATCACATCAATAGTATATCTAAGTATATTAATTTAGCTTTGTTAAAGCTATTTTATGTGCTTAAATATTAAATTCAATTTTTGAGTTATCTATAATAGTGAGAGAGAGTGATAGATTTTTTTTATAGTATTATTTTAGTAATAATAACCTGTGATATTAATTTTCAAGTCCCAGTAAAATCACTAGTAATTAGCAATTGATATAGTGGGTTATTACAAGTAGAGTTTGGAAATCAATTTTGAACTTTATGAAAAAGTGAAGTAAAGAAAACTAGAAAAATGTGTATAACTTGTGGACAAAAAACTCCACAAATGGATTTGTTGAAATCAACGATTCCAGTGATGCCATCATTTCGTTGAAATCAAAAAAAGGAAATGTTGAAAACAACAATTTATTAACAAAAACTACTATAGAATTTGATAATATAAATAATAAGGATGAACTTTTTCAAATTATGTTTTGACAAAGCTAATTATAAATGAGGATCACTTGGACAGTTTCTCTCATTTAAAAAAGAATATGATCGTTTACATATCGGTTTCCTTAGTTAGCATTAGATATAGTGGGTTATTACAAGTAAAGTGTGTAAACATTTTTGAACTTTATGAAAAGAGAAATAAAGAAAAACGAGAAAAGTGTGCATAACTCTGTTGATGAAAAACCATCCCAGATTGGAATGTCGAAAAATCAAGATTCCAGTGATAGCATGGAATCTTCAAAATCTAAGATTGGAATCTCAAAGGATAATCCCAGTAATAGCATGGAATCTTTGAAATAAACGAATGAAAACGTTGAATCCAATGATTCTGTAACAAAAAGTCCTATAGAATTTAAAAATATAAACAATAATGATTTTTTACAAATCAAGTTTAAAAACTATTTGGCCAGTTTTTCTCCTTTAATCAAAATTATTATCGATTAATGAGATGTTTATTTGCTAGAATTACGATCTGCTAGACATTTATTATCATAAAACAAATTACAATGTCCCCTTGACATTATTAATAAGGTTTGTTAAACTTAACTCAACTTATGAGAATTGTCATAGATTTTTAATACAAAAAAGATTCAGTATTACAAATAAGAACAAAAAAGGGGATGAAGTCTATGCGTTTAATTTACAATGTTAGAAAAATATCTGATGAGTTAATTAAAAAAGCTACTCAAAGGATTAAAGATAAAACCGAAGATTACTTAGAAATTTGCCATTTGATCGGGATAGATACTAATTATGTTAATCAATCAATAGAGCGAAAAGATCCCGTGACAGGAGAACAAACAGAATTCGATATACCGTTGGAATATGATTTATATATATTATACTACTTTGTTACCAGTCAAGTAGGTGCAGAATATGAAATAGGTGAATCGATAAGAAATATAGAACGCTTGAAAGATAATCCGTTTTTGAATGAATATGATGTAGAGATACAACATGAAAAGTGGGTTAATTCCAGAATAGGTTTTTTAGTTCACCTTGCCAAACTAAAGTTAAGATTACTCGAGGGTGATGATTTTTCAGCCATTGAGGTTGGAACAATGATAGGAGTAACTGGACAGGCAATAGTTAATAGATTATCACGGGATGAGACCCTGGATGGAAAAAAAGTTAAGAATCAGTGGGTCATTAAAAATGAAGATGCTAAAGAAGCTATTAGAGATTCAAAATCACCGTTTTTAGTACCTAATATGTAATAACATTTTTAATAACACTCAACTCCTATTAGAGACAAAAAAAGGGTTCATATAGGGATTAATATAACAGAGCAGGGGTATTGTTAGGATTATTTGATTGCCACAATTTAAACAAAGAAGAGCGGATAAAGGTAAAACCAAAAGTTCGTTGAAGAAAATTATACAGTAATTCGACGTATCCACTGCTAAAAGATAAGACAAAAGATAGAGTAATTCTTAAAAGTTTTCCTCATTAATAATTTTTTACACTTTTTTTGCTAACGAGCTACAAATAAAAGGGTTGATAACAGATAGAGTGTGATTATTCTAGGATTGGATTAAAGAATATGTAAGTAGTAAGTTATTAATTCTGTTGTAATAAAAGCTAAGAGCCTTATCTATATAGGTGCAAATGATAGAGTTGAAATAATGTGATTAAGTCACTTTTAGAGTTGATCTAACTTGACAAAACAAAATACTTTGTTATAATAGTAAATAGTTAAGTTTAATGCACACAACTTATAGCCACATATATCCAAGCATTTATTTTTTTATTAATATGTTTAGTTTATATCCTTCAACTTCACAAAAAAAGTTCAAAGTAATAATTTCTTCCAAATAAACAGTTAAACATCCAAATAATTACGCTCTATTAAATCTTAGCAATTTATTTCAAGAATTATATAATTAAAAACTAAACTTATATTTTAAAGGAAGGAGGAGAATTTAATGTATAGACATGAATATGTTGATTTACTTGAAAGCAAGTTAGAAAAACTAGAAGATATGGTTTATGAGATGCAGGTCAAGATTTATAAGTTGGAAGAAGAAATAGATAACAATAATAGTTATTAAAAGTTAATCCAGAAAAATATTGTTATCAAAAATTATCAGAAATACTAAGGAGGTATTATGATTTACAATTACTATATAAAAATATATGGGTTTACATAAAAATTTCAAAATTGGAATATAAAAATAATAAAAGATTAAGATTTGAAAAGGCTTATCAAATAAGAACTAAATAAGAAAAATAAAATAATTATATAAAGGAGACTAATATATGTTAAAAGAAAAAACAATTAATAATTTTGCAGGTGGAAATGGTACAATTGAATATCCGTATTTGGTAGAGAATGTAGAACAATTGAATAATATTCGTTACAATCTAGATAAATGTTTTAAACAAATTGATGATATAAATAATGATCCCAATAATGACAATTATATAACTGATACTATTGGATATTTCATTGATGATAATCATGAAGGAAATGAGCAATTCGAGGGGACCTATGATGGAAATGGTTATGAAATAATAACTTCAAGAACTTTATTTGGTGAAATAGGAGGCAAAGGTATTATTAAAAATATTGATTTAAATAATAATTTTAAAAATAAGGATAATGAACATTTTGGTTATGATAGAGCTACTGGTTCTATCGCAAGAACTAATTATGGACAAATAAAAAAATGTGATGTTAAAGCTGAAGTAAATGGAATTGAAATTGTAGGAGGAATTGTTGGGATAAATCGGGGGGTAATATCAAATTGTAATATTAAAGAAGTTGTTAAAGGGAAAGTTTATATAGGTGGTATAGCAGGAGTAAATTACGGAAATATTCACAACTGTAAGGCTGACGGTTTTAGGGAAGGGGAAAATTGTGGCGGTATTGTAGGTGAAAATGAAGGAGTAATTAAAGAATGTGTTAGTAATTTTATGAACAAAGGAAAGTTGTCAATTGGAGGTATTGTTGGAAGAAACCTATATAAGGTAATTGATTGTATTTCACTAAGTATTTGTTCGGGCGTAAATATAGTTGGTGGAGTTGTAGCCTGGAATGAAGAAGAAGGTCAAATTATAAACTGTTTATCAAGAGGTGATATTAACTTTAGTTTGGAAATAGAATATAAAGATTATGTAAAAGATTTAAAAAAATCTTCTGAATATGATCCACCATATATATCTAAAGTAGCTGGAGTATCAGGGATAAATGAAGGGATAATTAAAAACTCATACTCTGATGTTAATATTTATGATTTCAACATTGAAAATTGTCTGATGGCAAGTGGAGAAAATGGTAAAGTTGACAATTCATATTACAACAAAGAAACTAATAAAGATAAAAAAGATAAGATATTTGATGACTGGGAAAATGCAGATACAGAATTTATAAAAAATCAAAAGCTTTCGATTATTGAAAAAGAAATGAAGAGAAGAAATAAATTAGAAGATTTGTATGAATATTTTTTATAAGATGTCGAAATAACATTTAGTTAAATTAACTTTTCAAGCAACAAAAATATTTTATATAGTGAGTATTTATTTAGAGTACATGAAAGAGTTTTGATTACTGTCCTTTCTATTTTTATGGTACTAATAGGTGATTAGGAGGGATAGATAATCATTTAAATTAAAAATGCTCTATCACAACAGAATAGATGATTTAATTAAAATAATGAGTATATTTTCAGATTGTAAACCATAAAGGATAATGATGATTTAAAATTATTACAAATAACACATAGGAGGAATATTTGATGAATGATAACAGAAAAAGAATAGCGATAGAATTATATTTAGCACAAAATATTTTAGTTACTAATTACTCAGAAAATTGGGAAATGACTTCAACTAGTAAGGAATTTATTTCAAAAGGTCAATTAATATATTGGTCAAGAAAAGTGATAAATCAATATATAACTTTAAAGAAAGATCATTTTGGGGAAGAGGGTAAATGGAATGCAGACAGTTATATAAATACAATAGAATACATCCCACAACAGTTTATTAATGGTGGCGTTATTAATGATTCTAAAAAAACTATGAAGTTCAGAAAATCATTAGAAAATAACAAATGGAACAAAAGTGCTTTTAAATTAATTATACAGTTACTAATGGAAGAATTGCATAAAAAAAATTTATTGAGAAGTAAAATTGCCCAGGAAACTATAAATTATAATCAAGAAGTAAGAGCTCAATATAATAAGCTTAATAGATATATAAGGGGTTATAAAAACATAACGGCTAAAAAAATAAAAGAAATTGTCGAATCTATTACAAAAGATAGATCCGTAAAATATTTTATTCGGAGATGTAATGATACTATCAAGGGTCCTGAAAGTGAAATTTCATATTTAGAACGATATAAAGATGATATCGAAAGTACTTTTTATAATAATAATATGCTTTTGAGAAAACAGAAAAACATCTTTGAATATGTAAGTTAAAAAAAGCATATATAGATGAAATATATTTTTTGTGAATATGTTTAGTAGAATATATGCAACACAATATTAAATTAAGTAAGGTTGAGTAATTATATATAAAAATATTAAAAATTTATAATTATTTCGGGATTTCATCTCACATTTTTCCCAAATAGCCGTATGTATATAAGTGAAGGCGTAAAGTTAAGGAAAGAAGAATTTTAAATCAAGGAGGTGGAGTCCCGATGAAATATAGCAATACTCTTACATTAACTAAAGCCGATGATAGAGGGAGGTTTTATATTAAGAGTCATATTTTAGATAGATTAAATATAAAAAGTAATGATCAGTTTGAAGTATGGGTATATTTGGATGATAAAGAAATATTACTAAAACCCTATTTGCAAGGATAATTTGTAAGAATAACTTATTTAAAAAAGGGGATCGTTTATTCTATTTAAAGATAATTACCAGTTATTAGGAAAGAGTTGGATGAGGAATCCAAGAGCATTTAAATGTAAAAAGTTTAAATGCTATCTATTATTTTAGGTATGAAAATAAAGACTTACATTTGAGTACTAAATAACTGGAGGAATTACTAATGAATGAATTAGATACATCAAATTTAAATATAAAAGAAGTGACCCGATTATTACAGGAGATTAAGAGATATATAGACGAAATAAAAAATGGAGAACATGAGGGGCAGATAGTTGAATTAGTATATCCGAGGAGAAAGCAGAATAAGACCATAGATATGAAAAATTTCATAAGGAAATCCATGAAGGATGCACTAAAAGAAATTGATAGAGATTATACGATTATAAAAAAGAAAAATCCTTATATTCTGGAAGAGCTTAAGCAACAAGTTATAATGGTATTATTAAGAAGGATAAGGAATAATTGTAAACTTGAACCAGGAGCTCCTAGAAAGGTGTTAAATAGTTTTTTCTCTTATATAAATGGCACGGTCATAAGTGCCGTCCGTCATTATATGAGAAATATTGCGAAACAAAAGCTTCATTTTGATGATGAATATAGGATGGTAGATAAATATAATGACAAGGTGGCTTCTATCAATTTATTAGGAGATAATGCAAAGTCTCCTGAGGAGATGTATATAGAAAAAGAAAATACAGAAACTATAAACAAGTATATTAATACTTTGACATCTAAACAACGAGAAGTATTAGAGCTTAATAAATTCTGGGAGAAAACTCAAGAAGAGATAGCTTCTCAAATGGGCATCTCTCAGCAGGCTGTTTCAAAATTATTATTGAAGGCTACCGAAAATTTGAGATTAGAGCTATTAGATAATGAGGTGGCTATGAAATATAAAAATTACTATGTAGCATAATTACTAGATGATACCTTCTTACTTATTGTGAGAGGGTATCATTTTTTATTTTGGGCAGTAAAATCTTCTCATATCATTTCGGAGCTAAATCGAAAGTCAAAATCGGAATTCAAAGTCGGAAGTTAAAGCTTTGTTATTAGGTTTAATTATGTTGAAGGCTTTAAGCAGTTCGGGTTAGGATTTTGTATCAGTTTCTAAGACATATGTCTTGTATATCGAAGGTCGGTAGGTTTGATAGCCCGTTTAGGTCTCAAAGGCAAGTGTTAAGTTCAGTTTTCAGGGGATTAAGTCTATCAGTAAGCTTTAAACCTCTCATATTTCCTTAAGTATTCTACTTTGTAGTGATTTTAGGTTTTGAATCAAGAACGTAACGGAGTAGAATTCATCGCCATCTTTCTGTTGTGATAGACATGTTTTTGTCTGACTGGAAACCTGACTTTTATAGAAGTTACTGTAAAATTCTGTTATCTCCTATCATTAAAAGCAAGGTAATATTTTAAACCTCTCAATCACACGAATATGTCTCGCCTGATCTAATTCCTGTACGATCCAAATTATTGTGAGCGATAGGAAAATCTAAGGTTGTTTAGAAGACCTATGTCCTTCTGTCCTTCGGTATAAAATCTTGTGACTAAATGGGATACTTAGAGATCTCAGAGCTTTTATCACTTCAGAATATCCGTTAATTACTTATATTCCCCCACATAATAGCTTTTACCTCCCGATTTGAGCTTAAGACCTTTAAACGAATTCAAGCCCTATAAGATCCTGCGGAGGCTACTCTTTAAAACCTTTATTAAAAGGTAATTTATTAACTCGGTCGGTGAAAATTACTTCTGAATTTTAACCTCCCTCATTAATAAATACCGAAAAAAAACGCAAAATACAACCCCCTAGAGCAAAAAAACTCGGAAAAATTTAATTTTTTTAAAAAATTCCTATATATAGTTGTAAATTATAGAATTTTTATGACCGATCCTGCATTGAATTATACGAAAAGTTTTTATCTTTCGAGATCCCACTCACATAAAATAATTTGCATCTATATAAAAATATAAATAAAAATAGATTATGTTGAAGTTTCTTGCTTTTTATCATGCAATTTCATTAAATGATTTGTATAAGAAGCAGACATAATATTATTTATTACATCACTAATTTTATAATTATCCTCTAAAAATATTATCAATATAGTTCGATATACTATTGGAGCAAAAGATAAGATTCTAGGCATACCTGTATTACTAAATAAATGTCTAGTCTTTTGATTTATTTTTTCGCCATGCAAAAAGTCATTACGGGCGTTGTACATATCTAAATAAATTTGTTGTATTAATGTTAGGTTTTTATTATAATCATTTCTATTATGTTCATAGATATTATTATTTAAAACTTCAATACCCCAATTATATTCTAATAATTTATTTAATACTTCTTTGCAACCAATATGGGTGTGATTCGAATGTAAAAGTATTTCTATAGCACTTACCCATTGAGCTATTTTCATACCAAAATCATTTATACTTGATCTGTTTTTAATTGGTATTGATAACGCTTGAAAAGCTATTTGTAAAGATCTAAATAATTTTCTATGATTCTGAATATTTTCTTTTTTATTATACATTTCGTTCCATGCAAGTTTTAGAGATTCAAATAATGATTTGTCGGTAGGCCAAAATCCTATTAATTTATTTAAGTGGGGGGAAGTGGTTCCTATAAATTTTTTTGATTTATTTATGGCAAAACTTGACGGGGTATATGTAATCAAATTTTCTTTTCCAACTGTTACAGGATATAAGTCGAAGTAATCTGAGTATAAAGGCATCATATTGGAATTTAGAGGGGCATCAATATCTCTGTAAGCATAACAAAGAGGTATTATAGAAAGGCTAACAATATTTCTAAAAGCCACAAGGGACTCTTCGGAAAGTAATTCGTCGGGAATATCTTTTTTAAAAATTAAAGCAGAGGGTTTTACATGTGTATTATTTTGGTTTCTAAATCCTTCTAATAATAGTTTTGCAAATGCTGATTCTTTTTTGATTTCTTGTAAATTATTATTTTCATAAGGTACTATTGCTAAAAAATCATTTTTGTAGGTTTTATTTACTTTAATATTTGGGATTACATAACCGAGTTTCCATTTATTAGACATAAATATACCTCCATAATATATTAAATCATAAAATTATTTAATATTTATCTTCTTATATATTAGTTTATTTACATAAAGGATACTCATTTCCTTTTATTTAATATTTTGATCAAAGGTATATATGATTAATATCTTTTAAATTTATTTAAGAGTAGTAATTGTCAATATTCTATTGGAGCCATTACTTTTGAATTTTTGACTTCAATTAAAATCATATGATAAATCAGAAAGGAATATTTTGTCTAATATACAATTAAATATATGATAAAAAAAGAGGTTCTTTAACAATTACTGAATATATTTAAAATACTTAAGGAGTTGATAAAATGGGTAGAGAAATCTCTTTGTTTTCAAATTATCATAGCCAAGAAAACAATGTAACTAATTATTGCGGGTTGATATTAAAGTTGTTATATGAAGAGGATCCAAATAGTTTTGAAGAAGTATTAGCTTCATTAGTAGAAAGTGATATCAGTTTAACAGTTGGTCCAAAATTTTCTCAGCAGAAAAAAATTAAAAAGAGTATTCCCGATTTAGCAATAACTCAAAATCCATTTTCTGTTTTTTTTGAAACAAAACTTGATGATTGGTTTTATACTGAACAGATTGAAAATCATATAGAAGGATTTCAAGAATCAACTGATTTAAAGGTATTATTTTTATTAGCAAACTTTGAAACCGAGGATTTTGATAAAAGATTTGAAGAGGAAATAAAAAAGGCTAAAAAAGAAGGAATAATACTACAGCCAATTACATTTGAAGAGTTTGTAGATGCTTTGGAAAATATTGATTACTCTATGCAGTTCAAAAAGATGTTGGAGGAGTTTAAAGGTTATTTAGATCGTAATGATTATTTACCAAAATGGAAGTACTTATTGGATGTAGTCAATTGTTCAAATACGATGAATGAAATTAATGAAAATGTATATATGTGTCCCGACTCTGGTGGTGCATATAGTCATAGGAGAGCAAAATATTTTGGACCATACAGTAATAAAACAGTATCAAAAATATTTGAAATAGATGCCGTAGTGGTAGTAGATAAAGACTTTTCGGATTATAGTATAAAATGGAATAATTCAAAAAAAGATAAAGATGAACTTTATAGTAGGGCAAAGAAAAAGATTAAGAAATTTGATAACAGAATTGAAGAAATAAAATCTTATGCGTTACAGGTTTTTCTATTAAGTAATCCTGCTGATACCGACTTTTATAAATCTACAAGCGGAGGTATGATGCAATCTAAAAAATATTTTTGGGATGTAGCTGTTGATTGTAAAGATTCTAAGGAGTTAGCCAAAAAATTAGATGGAGTAGCCTGGAAGGATATAGAATAAGAAGAAACATTATATTAAAAACACTATGAGAATGTTAGTATTTGATATTTGGAGAATAAAAGAGAATTGCAGTATCAAAAGTTTATAAAAAAATCCATATTCAGTCTTGAAAATTTTAGAAATTTTATGACCGATCCTGCATTGAATTAAACGAAAAGTTTTTATCTTTCGATGCCCCACCCGTTTGGCATTAAAAGTAGAATATAAATATTAAAGGTGTGCGACATCATGTCGTTCTCCCTTATTATTTCTGTTAATACAGTGTTGAAAGGGTAGTAAGTTTTCTAGTGTGTGAAGAAAGTTAAATATTGGTCTCAAAGGTTATGGACTTGATGTCCACTACCCCATTACCGTCAGCTCTTGATAAAAGGGTTGGCGTTTTTTTTTATGTCTAAAAAACTATCAAAAGGAGGTGATTAGATGTGTGATTATGAGGAAGTGTTAGAAAAAGATCCCATTGAGAAAGATCCTATTGAAAAAGACCCCATTGAGAAACACGAGGACTATATAGTTAGGAAGTATTTTGAATCTAAACAAATTGAAAAGAGAAGTATTTCTGTTGTGAGTGATGAATTGGGTTTTGAATGTAATGAAACCGAATCTAATTTAGACCTACCATTCTAAAAAAGGAGATGATAATTATGTTAAACGCTAAGAGCAAAGAAAATACTAAAAAAGAAGAGGAAGGATTTAAGATTGACAGTAGAGGTAAGGCTAATTGGGCTTTAAGGAAGATCAGACACTTGAAGAAAAAGCAAAGTAAAAATGATAAGTTAGCACAAAAAGAGATCGATAAACTTCAGGCCGAAATTGATGAGGTCAAGGAGTGGTTGGAGTCGGAAAACGATGCCCTTCAGAACAGTATTGATTTCTTTAAAAATTTACTAAAGGGTCATGCTTTAGATTTAAAGGAAGAAGATCCCGAATTTAAAACGCTTAAGCTCCCCTTTGGTAAGCTCCAATTCAGAAAGCAGAGGAAGAAATGGCATTATGAGGATGATAAGCTTCTGGAGTTTGCAGAAGAAAATATCAAGACGGCCGTTAAGACTAAAAAGAAAGTTGATAAGAGGAAATTAAAGAAAATGGTTAAAGCTGTTGGTGATAAGGCTATTATTGAAGCTACGGGAGAAGTGGTGGAAGGTATCAGCATAGAGGAAAGAGGTGAGAAATTCAAGGTTAAAGTTAAAGATCAAAATTAGGAGGTGGTAATTAGATGGTTAAGGTGACAGCTGAATTAATAGAACATTGAGTCCGTTTACTCTTTGATAGAGTAGATGGACTCTTTTTTTATGTCTATACAAAAATTTAAGGAGGTATTATTAATGAGTAAAAATGAAGTGCTTAGAGATAATAAGATGGACTTTACGGCTAAGGAGATTGAGACCTTACGTAATACAGTAGCAGAGAAGGCTACTGAAGATGAATTTAGGATGTTCATGCATTTAGCAAAGAGTTATGGATTGGATCCGTTTAACGGAGAAATATTTTTCTGGAAGATGAACGGTAGGCCAACAATTATGACCTCAAGAGACGGTTATTTAAAAATTGCCGACTCCCATCCTTCCTATGATGGCCTGGTATCTGATGTGGTAAGAGAGAATGATCTATTTAAAAGAAAACAGGATGGCATAGTACATGAATACAGTGGCGATAGAGGAGCAATTACGGGGGCTTATGCCCTGGTATACAGAGAGGACAGGCGTTACCCCGTCTACGTCTTTGCTCCCTTTGAGGAGTATAATGCGGGTACTAAGGTTTGGGCTTCTTATCCATCAGCTATGATATTGAAGGTGGCCGAGAGCATGGCTTTAAAGCGTGCTTTCTCGGTGTCGGGTTTAGTCTCCCGTGAAGAGCTGGACATGATTCAAAACAGAGATGACGCTGATAATACTCCCGAGGGAGTTACGGATATAGAAGTAGAGCAAGAAACTACTTCTAAAGATAAAAGCTTATCCAAAAGAGAGGAGGAGATAAAAAAGATTATAGGTAATAATGATGACCTAAAGAAGGATATGTTTTCCTATCTTAAGTTTGTTAAGGAAGATTTAGACCTTGAAGCCGACAGAAAACTAAAGCTGGATGATCTGACCGCTAAACAGTATAAGGAATTAAAAGATCTTCTGCTTAATATGAAAAAACGACATGAACCGATGACCGCATAACTTAGTTTAATTGGGCTCACTTCTCAATTGGTTTAAAGACCACTGGGGAGTGGGCCTTTTTTTATTTATGAAACTAAAAGGAGATGATAATTATGAAGGTTAAATTAAAGACTTTTGGATTAAGAATAGTTAAGGAAAAGGAAAACGTTTATGATTTGGATAGAAAGATTACTGGTCCGAAGGGAGTGGTAAGCGTACTCAATGAAGTTACGGAACTCAATCAAAGAGCGGAAGAAGTTTTTGTAATGTTGACCTTAGATATAAAGGGTTCACTCACAGGAGTATTCGAGGTTTCGGTCGGTTCTCTTAATTCGAGCTTAGTCACTCCGAGAGAAGTGTTTAAAAGAGCAATTTTACAAAACGCTTCAGCTATTATTATGGCACACAATCATCCGAGCGGTTCCTTAGAATTAAGCGAGAAGGACATAGAAGTTACAAAAGATCTGGTTAAAACTGGTGAGATTATCGGAATAGAGGTTTTGGATCATTTAGTTATCGGTGATGGTGACAACTTTTTAAGCATGAAAGGTGAAGAAATAATATAAAGGAGGAGAAAAGTATGTATAAAGATCAAATAATTTACGGTTTGCAGGATTTGATAAGTAAGAAGGAAGTACAAGAGGAAGGCGGTGTAGCTATTTTAAACGATGCAATTAGATTACTTAATGAACAAAATTATTTTATAGATGATATAGGTTGCCCTAATTGCCATCATAGAGATGATTTGGTATGCCTGGGATCCGTAGATAACCATAAGTATTATGAATGTAAAAACTGTAATGCAAAAATTAAGGTTAGAATATTTAATGAGATCATTGATTATGAAGTTAAGTAGATATAAGTATGCGTCGGGCTTAAATCAAGGCCTGACGCTTTTTTATTTTTATATTACAAAAGGAGGTATAAATAATGTCTAAAGAAAAAGTGAAAGAATTATTGGAAGAGTTGGAAGAAAGAATTGATGAGGTAAGGAGTTCGGAGGAATTTAAGGAATACTTAAGATTCTTTAGTAAGTTTCACAATTACAGCTACCAAAATATTATGCTTATTAAGATGCAAAAGTCAGATGCTACTCTTGTAGCTGGTTATAAGCAGTGGCAGAAGAAGTTTGACCGCCATGTTAAAAAGGGAGAGAAGGGAATCGTAATCATGGCTCCCTATAAATATAAAAAGGAAGTCAGCGAGATCAAAAAGGTAGTAGTTGATGGTGAGGTGAAAGAAAAAGAAGTCAAAAAGGAAAAGCAGTTTGTCAGTTTCAGGCCAGTATATGTTTTTGATGTCTCACAAACGGAAGGAAAGGAATTACCAAGCTGGAGTATAGAGGAGATTGAAGAAGAGAATAAGCAGTTACTTAAACCGCTTATCCAATATGCTAACAAAACGGGTATAACGGTTGATTTTAAAGGGCTCAAAGACGGTCTTAAAGGCTATTCTAAGGGCGGAGAAATTGTTGTTGATGAATGCCTTAACAATACCGAGAAAGCCTCCGTATGCTGTCATGAGTTGGCTCACGAAAAGCTTCATTATAACTGTGATACTAAGGAATTGAGCAAAGAGATTGTGGAATTGGAAGCAGAAGCCGTATCCTTTGTTGTGATGGAGTATTTTAATATTAAAACGCTATCGGAGAAATATTTAGCGTTGTATAAAAAGGGTCATAACTTAATGGATAGCTTTAAAAGAATAAAAAGTGTCAGTAAGGAAATAATCAAGGGCATCTTGGCACAACAATAATATGCGAATGAAAACCGAATATACTAAATATAGTACTGAATAACCAACCATTTGTAATGTAAGCTACCTTTAAGTTTTTACTTAACTAGGTAGCTTTTTCATTTACAAATTCTATAAATTTTTTATAATTCATATTTTCTTCATATTCTCCTCTTATAATTACACTTAACAAATACAAAGAGGGGATGAATACAAATGACGAAATTAATTAATAAAAAAACTTTGGTCTGGATAACAATTTTTGGGTTAGTTGGAGTTTTATTTGGTGGAAGTATTAATGTTTTTGCTGAAGGAGACTATGGAGCTCAAGGAGCTAAAAAGGTTGAAAATTATACTTTAGAAGATATGCTTATCTATGCTATTCAAGATGAATATTTAGCTAGAGCTGAATATGAACTAATTATGGAAGAATATGGTGAGCAGAGGCCGTTTAGTAATATTATAGAAGCAGAAGAGTATCATATAGAATTATTGAAGCCGTTGTTTGAAAAATATAATGTAGAGATGCCAGCTGATACTTCTGAAAAGCACGTAGTAGTACCTGACAGTTTAGAAACGGCTTTTAAAACTGGAGTTCAAGCTGAAGTAGACAATATTGAAATGTATAAAAAGTTTTTAGAAAAGGATTTGCCTGAAGATGTAAAAAATATATTCGAGCAATTGAAGAGAGGATCTGAAAATCATTTAACTGCTTTTGAACGAGGCTTGGAACGACCAAATAATGGGCGAAGAAATCGGAGAAACAAATAACAGGTGAAACTTAATTTAATTTTATCCGTAATATCTTAGGAAATTTTAATTAAAGCTTTGATTTAGATGGAAAAGTTTAGCGTTTTAATATATAGATGTAAACTAAACAAAATGGGAAATAAAAGGAGATGTTTATTATTATGAAAAATTTATTAGTCGGTTTACTTGTTTGTACTTTAATTGTTGGTGCTTTTAGTGTAGTAGGATTGGCTCAGGGTGGTCCTAATGGTAATGGTGGTAAAGGTAATGGCGGAAATAATGTTCAAGCTAAAGGTAATGGAAATAGCAACGTTAATGGTGTTCAAGAAAGAGATAGAGAGCAGGTTCATATTGATGATCCTCTCTATCAAAATGTTGAAGATTTAAGTGAACTTAGTGAAGATGAAATAGAAGCATTTAATCAATTAAAAGAAGACTTTTTTGATGATAGAGACAGTATTGTTGATGAATTAAGAGAAAAAAGACAGGATTTAAATTATAGTTCTGGTGAAGAAACATCTGAGCTGGAAAAAGAAATTGAAGAATTAGAAGCTGAATTAGATGAGTTAAGAGAAGAGCATATTGATGAAGTTGAAAAATTGGTTGAATAATTGATTTTTATAAAGACAGAATATTTGGTTTAGCACCGATTATTATAGGCGCTCCCACTATTTGAGTGGGGGCTTTTTAATTAGATATTTTTTAGAAGAGGTCTCGCAGACAATCTGTGAGGCTTTTTTTATTGGTAAACTTTTTTTATAAACTACTTCTTTTATAAGGTGGTTATACCCTATTGTCTAAAGATGAATTTATGAACTTCAAGCTAGTATATGTATTTGATGTTTTTCAGACCGTCGGCAAAAAGATCCCCTAGTGGGAAATAGAGATACCTGAAACAAATAATAATCTTCTTGATCCCCTCTTATCATATGTATCAAAAGAAGGGATAAACGTTGATTACAAGGTTCGCAGAATCGGTCTAAATCGCTATGAGGGTGGTAATTGCCCTAAAAGTTAATGAACAAATCGCTGTATTAGCCCATGAGATAGCTCATGAGAAGTCCACTATGAATATAAAGATAGTGAGTTAAGCAAAGAGATTGTGGAATTGGAAGCAGAAGCTACAGCTTTTGTTGTGATGGAGTATTTTAATGTTGAAATAACATCAGAAAAGTATTTAGCTTTGTATAAGAAAAGTCATAACTTAATAAATAGTTTTAAAAGAATAAATAGTGTCAGTCAGGAAATAATAAAGGTCATCTTATCACAACAAAAAGTTGTGTATAATCAACGATAATGTGGTATCTATAACTTTTTAATTGCAACTGTTCATAATGGTGTGTATAATCATTGATTTTCCATAAAATAGATGACTATTAACAAAACGGAGGTTTTATTATGCCAAATAGAAAAATTCCAGATATTTTAACTGAAGATGAACAAAGAAAGCTATTAGAAGTGTTTAATATTCGTTATCTCTCATCACATAGAAATAAGGTGATGATTAAATTAATGCTTAATACGGGTTTAAGACTTTCGGAAGTTATTGAACTCAAGTGGAAAGATATTAATCTACAAACTGGTAAGCTTAAGGTGGTCGAAGGTAAAGGTGGTAAAGATAGAATGCTGTGGATCAATCAATCGACTTTAAAGAGCCTGAGGGATTGGTGTGATAGACAGTTTGAAGATATAGGAGAAACTAAACGAGTGTTCACCACTCGTGGTGGAAATAAATTAAAACCAGCAGATATAAGAAAGATGGTATACACTTATACTGAAAAGGCAGGTATAACCGATAAAAACATTTCACCGCATACATTCAGACATACCTTTGCTACTGACCTTCTAAGAGAAACTAAAAATTTAAGACTTGTTCAGAAGGCCTTAGGTTATAGTAATATTTCTACAACCCAGATTTATACTCATATAGTTGATGACTAAATGGAAGAGGCTCTGAAAAATTTTAGAAATGAATAGATTAGATATATTTGCGTCCTTAAAGGAACATTTTTTATTTTATTGAATACTATTAAATAAGCAAGGTAGATGAAACTTATTCAAACACTCAGAATAAAATATAAAAACCATTTGAAGTTGTGTTTTATGTTAGTATTGCTTTTAGACAAGTTGGTCTTCCATTCAAAAAAATGTTTGGGAACAAGAGGTTAAATAAAATAAGAATTAATTCATAATGAAAAGAAAATAAATTTAATTTAAGGAGGGCTGATATTGTCTGCAGAAAACAACAATTCTAATAAAAAAATTGATAAACTATTAATACAACTTGCTTTTTCTCCAGTAAAAAAAATCGATTATTGTTTATACTATTTGAATTTTTTAAATAATAATTATAGGCCAAAACAAAATATAAATTTTAAATTAAAATTAAAAATTAAAAATATAAATGATAAAAACTTTCCTGGAGGTAAAATCAAAAACATAAGTTTTCGTGGTGAAGGCATAGGAACTTTAATTCGCTCAATAAACAAAGTTTATGAAATTAAAAAATTGAATCCTAATGAAGAAACAACAATTTATCTTGATAAAAAATGTTCTCCACTAAAAGGGATGGTATGGTTTAATTGTGATATTAAATCAATAAAAGAAGACCAGAAAATTAAAACTTATCAAAAAAATGTCAAAGACGAGCTTTATGACAATTCTCCTAATAAGTGGGGTGACTCCTTTTTAATCAAAGGTGAAATGGAAAGAAACCAAAAAATCACTAACAAACTCATAACCTTATTAACTTTATTAACTTTATTAGAAGGAATTTTCGGATTAAGCGAAATATGGAATGGATTTTTTAATATAATAAGCAAACTGGTTTCATTGATAGATCAAGGTTTATAATTTACTATTAGAGAATATAATTTGCTAAGATATTCCACTTGAAATTGGTGAAAAATAAAAAGATTGACAAATGAAATTAACTAGAATATATAAAGTGAATGTACTTTCTTCACCACAATTCAATTTAACTTAGTAGGTTTAATTATGATAAAATAATTAAAGATTTATTTAGCATTTTTTGAAATTTATCTTAAGAAGATAGAAAAAAATTATTCAAGATTGATTAACACTCTACTTCAATATAAGTCTGCTGTATTTTAAGAAAACCAACATTTAAAGCCAATAAAACCTTATTAGGTTTGTCATAACTCAAATTATATTTTGCAAGTTGAGTACATTAATTATTTAACAAATGTTAAATTTTCTATAAATAATGAGGTTTAAAAAGGCTAGCTACTCTGTCTAACATGGGATTAGTGATATCTGAACTCTAGGATAAGTGACAATGATGACTTATGTTAGTCGAATATTGTTTTTAAAAACAAGTCAAGCTATATCGGATAAGAGATCAGACGTAGCAAAGCTCAGTGACGTTAGATGAAATGATTTATTTATTGGTGGTTAATAAAATGAAAGGTGGTATTATGCTAAATAAAATAAATATTGGAATAAAAAGAGACACAAAAAAAGCCTTTTTATCAATTATATTTAGTTATACATTTTTATGGTCAATTATTGAACCTAGTATTCGTTTTTTAAACTTTAATGTGGTAGGCATATGGAAGTATTTAGTTTTATTACTATGTAGTATTATAGTTGGTTTATATAGAGTTTTTCCAAAAGATGAAATTCAATTTTTTCTTAAAAATACAAATACAAAAATAAAAATAAAGTTTGGAGATGTTTTTGAGGAAGATACCAATATAGCAATAGCCGTAAATGAATTTTTTGATAGCAAAATTGGAAAACCTGTGTCTCCAAAATCATTGCATGGGATTATTATTAAAGAAATATTAGGAAATAAAAAAGAAATTTTTGATAAGGCAGTAAAAGAGGAATTAAAAAATAAAGAATATATAAAAGTCAATAGAAAAATTGGAAAAATTAAAAAATATGATATTGGGACTACAGTTCCACTAAAATTTAGAGACCAAAAATATTTTTTATTTGCTTTATCAAAAACTGATGAAAATCATAAAGCTTATTCCAATGCCAAATTATTATTAAAATCACTTGATGGATTATGGAGAAAGACTAGAGTTGAATCAAATGGAATGCCATTAAGCATTCCCTTAGTAGGTACTGGATTATCTGGAATTGGTTTACCACCTATGCAAATTATAGAATTAATTTTAATTTCAATATTGTCTGCATCTAAAAAACAAGAAATTACTAGTGAGATAAAATTAGTAATTTCTCCTGTCTTTTTTGAAAAAGTTAACTTGAATTTAATTAATCAATATTGGGGGGAGAGCAATGGCTTATAGAAATGGGACATATATTGCCTTTCATGCTGATGGGACTAATATTCCTTGTGATTCTGATATTAAATATTATAATTTGATAAAAGCTTGGACTTCTAAAAAAGAAGATCAATTTTCTTTTATTAATAGTCATGAAAAAACTAATGCAGTAAGAGATAGTAGTAAAAAAAGAACTTTGGAAAGAAGATTAAAAAAAAGATTAAGAAATTCTAAAAATATGGTTCTTATTTTAGGTGAAACGACTAAAAATGATAGAGATTGGATTCCGTTTGAAATAAGTTATGCTGTAGATAAATGTAAGATACCTATAATAGTTGCTTATATAAATTATGAATATATAACCGCTCCAAAACAGTTTTCATATTTGTGGCCTGAATCTTTAAAAGAACGAATAAAAAGAGGAACATTATCAGCTATTCATATTCCATTTAAAAAAGCTCCCTTATCTGATGCTATTTCACAATTTGATTATAATAATAAACCTAAAGGGGGTTCATTAGGAATTTATTCAAAAGATGCATATAGATCATTTGGAATTAATATCAAATAAATTAATTTCGCTCAAAATTGAATTAGAGACATCAAGGCTAGAAGGATAGGTGAAGGTTAGAATTACATATCTAAGTTTTAGAGGTGGGACAAGTTATAGGAGAGTTGAGCAAGAAGTCAAGGATGTTATACTAGATAATGACTAAAGAAAACAAATTCATTAATATTTTGTCGGATAATAACTTTAAGAAATGATATTGCACACTCACAAGGTATAATCAAAAAAATCATGGGGTTGAAAGATATTTTATAGCTTAGGAAATATAGTTAATATTTTATGATAGATGCATGGTGCTTATTCCGAGTACAAATACCTATTTAGAAAATATATTTGAATATGTTATCAGTAAAAGAGGCAACCATTTTTAATATCACTACTTAACCGAGTAAAATAAATATACCTCTTTTGTATGTGATTGAGTACTTTTTGCATATAAGCTCCTACTTAAAAACTTTCTTGTCACCACAAAGTTTTTGCTAACTTAGTGTCAAATAATATCCATGTATTCACAAAAGGTAGTAAGTGATTAAAATTTATCGTTCTTAAGGTTGTCTTAATAGCTTTTACTAAAAATGTCTAATAGGATTAAAATTAATATGCTGGAGAAAGCAAGGGTACATGCATTTTGTATGTGCCCTTTTTAATGTATTAGGAGAAGTTTTTTGAAAATATATTTTTTCTTTCAAGTAGAATTACATTTATAAATAAGCGGATATATATTAAAGAAGAAAAAAATAGATAATGAAAGTTTCTGTCGTATTTAAATAAGTTTGTTGTTTTCATAAAGGAACAATTATTATTTTATTGAATAATATTAGATAGGACTTTTAAAAAGATCTACATTTAGATAGTACAAGTTTCAATTAATTTCGAAGGCAAATATGCGTAAAGTAAAAGCTTTTTAACTTATTTTTTAATAAAAGATAAATCAAAATTCCAAATGAGGTGATTTCATGAAGAAGTATAATACAGCAATTAATATTTTAGGAAGTATTTCAGATTTAAATGTAATCATGGAAACTATTAGATCTTTTAAAGAAAATGGATTAGAAGATACCAAAGAAGAATTTATAGATGGTAATGCTTTTGGATATAATATCACTAGCAGTAGAAAACGGTTTTTTACTTTAATAAAAAAGTTATTCTTAAAGAATTCAGACCTTCCAGCCAATCAATTTTTTATAAACAGTATTGTTAATAGTGCTCCCTCTAATTCTTTCAAAAGACAATTAATATATTTAGAAACTTTCCGAAAAAATGAACTTTTTGCTGATATAACTTCAAATTTAATTTTTAAGAAATTTCACGAAAACAGAAGATTAATTGATACTAAGGAGCTTTTTAATTTTCTACTTGATTTTGGAGAATGCACAAAAATAGAGGGATGGAGTGAAAGCACAATAAAAACTATTTCCTCTAAATATATTTCATTTATGAAGAGAGCTGGGCTTTTTGAAAAAGATAAAGGTTATAAGAGTATGATTTCTTATCCCTATCCCGATGAAAAAATGATAACTTATTTAGTATATCTTTTAAAAGCAACAGATATTAGTGATAACGAAGTTTATAATTCGGATTTATTTAAAGCTTTAATGCTAACTGAAGATCAAAAGGTGGATTTATTAAAGAAAGGTTCGCTTAAAGGATATTATGACTTTAACTTTACTGGAGCAAGAAATGCTACTTTTGAGTTGAATTACAGTAAGGAGGAGATAATAGATGAGCTCTTTGAATAAAAGCTTGGAAAGTAAATTTAATGATTTAAAATTAGCTATAAATGAAGAAAGAGGAAAATGGCCCACAGCTCAAGGGGTTAATGCTCTAATAATAGTTTATTCTCCTGAAGAAGAAAAGAAATATTTTAAGAGAATAGAAGAAGAATTTAGTGATGAATATATAATAGATCTATCTCAACTATTTATAAAATATATTGATATGTTTGGGTTAGAGACTTTTAAAACAGTATATAAAAATTATCGGTCTACTTCTGCTTTTATAAATGAAGGTGAAGAAGATAAAGATTTTCTTGATCTAATTTTAGATGAAATAGAAAAAGCTTTAGATTCCGACAAAATGCCTGTAATTATTAGATCAGGAATTTTATACGGTACAGGTATTAGGAATAAAGATATATTAGAATCAGATATTGTAAATAAAACTAAAAAGCCGTTATTAATATTTTATCCAGGAGAAGTTCAAAAAGATATTAATGATAATGAAAAGGTGTTTTTTGTAAATGCTGTAAAGGCAAATGATTACAGAGGACAGCTAATATAAATTATTAGGAGGTTTTTACAAGATGAAAATTAAAGAACTATTTGAAATGAATTTTGAGCAAGAAATAGAAGCTGTAATAAAAGTGGGAGAATATAGCGAGAAATCGGCCACTGAAGAAATTAATAACTATATAGTAACTGATCAAATTGCTAAAAGAATAGATAAGTTCCTAGACTATTATGATGGTCAGAAAAAAGATACGGGTATTTGGCTTTCGGGCTTTTATGGTTCGGGTAAATCTTATTTAGCTAAAATAATAGGCTATTTACTTTCTAATCCCACATTAATGGGGGTAGAAGCAAGAGAATTATTCAAAAGTAGATTATCTGGTTTAAATGATAGGGCATTTATAGAAACTAAAATAGAAGGTTTAACTAAATACAAAACGAAAACAGTTGTATTTGATGTGTCTGGAGAAAGTTTAACAGGTACTTTCTATAAAAAACTTTTACTTAACTTTATTAAGTCAATTGGTTTACCTAAAAACCATATAGGTTACATAGAATATCAACTCATGAAAACAAATGCATATGATGAATTTTTAGATATTGCTAATCAAATAAGTCAGGAAAAAATAGGAACTAACTGGCAAGAAGCTCGAAGTAATAAGATGTATGCTCCAGTGATAATAGAAGAAGCTTGGGCGAAACTTAATCAAGAAATAGATGTGGCAGATAGTATTGATAGAATTCATGATTTTATAGATACTATAGACGCCGATCAGTTAGTTGATGAATTAGATGCCTTTTTAGATATGGATAATGATTATGGTCGTATTATGTTTATCATAGATGAGGTTAGTGAAGCAATTGATAAAGATCATATAGAACTCACCGAACTTAGAGGTACAGCTCAACATCTATCCTCGGATGAAGAGAGCAGATATTGGTTTATTGCTACTGCACAAGAGAAGTTAGATAATGTATTAAGCAAGAAAAATATTAATCAAAATGATTTGAATATAATCACAAATAGATTTCAACATAAGATTCACTTGTCATCTGCACAAGTAGATAAAGTTATTAAAGAACGTGTTTTGGCGAAGACAGATGAAGGGAAAGAAAAATTAAGGGATTTTTATGAAAAAAATAATGGTACCATAAATTCCTTGGCTAATTTAAGTGGTAAGTTTAGTACAAGTATAGAATCAGAAGATGAATTTATTGATTATTATCCCTTCTTTAATTATCAGATGAGATTACTTAAAAGCTTTCTCTATTCTATTTTCCAGCAGGCTCAATCTGGAGGATCAGAAAGAGGTATGTTGGTAACGGTAGATAGGCTTCTTAAAAATGAACCTATCTTTGAAGAAGATATAGGTAAATTTGTCACAGGTTATCAACTTTGTGATTATGGTTTTCCTATGCCTCAATCAGAGCTAGAGGAAAAATTCAAAAAAGCTAAAACTGATCTTAAAGATGAAGGGCAGAATGTGGATGGTGAAAAACTATTAAAAACTATTTATTTTCTCGAAAAATCAGATGACTTAAAAAGAACAACATCTAATATAACAAAATCATATAATGATGAATTAAGATATATCGGTGAAATAAAAGAAGACTTTAATGAATCCCTTGAACTTCTAGAAGAAAAGAATTACTTACTTAAAGAAAACGAAGAATATAAGATTACCAGTGATGTGGAAAAAAGCTTACTGGAAGAAATGAATCAGAGAACTGTAGATTGGGAGAATAGAGTTAAAATAGTAAGAGATAAAATTTCAAAACTTTCCTTCATTACAAGATTTTCTACAAACACAGTTGATAATAAAACATATAATATAGCAATTAGAGATGAAAAAAATAACCTTATTTCTGGCAAAAGTGGTGAGGTACAGCTATTTATTCACAATATACTTAGTATCGATGATGATATAGAAAGAGAGTTAAACTATTTTAAAAATGATTCTTTAGATAAAAAAAATATAGCTTTTTTAATTCCAGATATAAAGCATAAAGACCAAATTGGTAAACTAACTAGAAAAATATATCGATATGAAGTAATGATTTCCCAATATCAAAATACAACAGATGAAGAAAAAAAGAATGTAATAGATTCATTTAAAACTATAAATAGCCACTTGGAGGGAGATTTAGAGAGATTAATTGAAGAAAGCTATAATAATAGCTGGCTTATTTATGACTTTTCTGAAAAGAAATTAGATGAAAATAGTATAAATAGAGCTATCGATGAAGTAGAAACTAAGATGATAGATAAAACCTTTTCTAAAAGACTGCGTGAGTCTCTTTCACAGGGCGTGGCCGAAAAGTTTTTAACTGTAGATAGCGAGAAATTAGTGAAATACTGTACTTCAGGGCAGTTTAATTTCTTTGATAGTGATGGTTCTTTTAT
The DNA here is from genome assembly GCA_021736945.1 of Halanaerobiales bacterium. Lineage (GTDB taxonomy): Bacteria > Bacillota > Halanaerobiia > Halanaerobiales > M55B127 > M55B127. Next base: position 25,151 of record JAIPEX010000005.1, read on the forward strand.
AGGTGATCAACTTAAAGTTGTAAAAGAAATAGATGAAGAGTGTCGCAGTAAAGATGGAAGAAATGGTTCGGGTTTGATTGATGTTTTTAGTTCTGCTCCTTATGGCTGGGAAACAGAAGATATCATGGGTACTCTATCAGCCTTAATGAGATCAGGTAATCTAAAAGTAAAGTATGAAGGTAATGAATACAGAAGCTACAAAGTTAATAGAGTTCATAAAGTATTTACGAATTCAAATGAATTCAAAAAGGCTAAATTTTACACAAATATAAGTGGGGGACCATCACCTGCTAAAAAACAAAAAATTGTAGAAAATTTATTAGAGATTGATGAAGATAAAATAATTGATGTTGATTTCAATCAAAATGATTTTGAAGTAGTAAATAGTATTAATTATTTAGCCAGTCAATACATTAGTAAATTTTCTAAATTAAGAAAAAAAATTGAATCTGAGTTAATAGATGATAATAGAAAAGATATATACCTTCTTAAGGATTTTGCAGGTAGAAAAATAGTTGATAACAATCTAATAGATATTGCAGATGAATTTTTGAATAATTTAGAGGAATATAGATCGGGAGTTAAGTATATTGATAAGGTAGAGCGTTTTATTGATAGAGATTATTTAAGATTTAAAGATCAAAATAAGTTTATAGCAGATGTTGAAAACCAATTAGAAGATGATGAAAATTATGTTTTAGTAGAAGAGATAAAGGAATTAATAAGAGAGTATAGATTAATTGAAAATCGAGGTGTAATAGATAATTATGACATCTTAAATGAAAAATATACTAATATTCGCCAAAAATTTAATGAACTGTTCCAAATTTATTTTGAAAAATTGCAGGATAAATCAGAAGAATTATTAAAAGTGTCTAAAGATAAAAAAGATGAAATAGAGCAAATGTCCATCCAGGCAAACCAGTCATTTTATAATAAATTAAATCAATTTATTAATACAAATGAGAATTTAGTTAATCAACAATTTAGATTAAGTGAAACAGAAGCAAAAGAAAAATCTACTAATAGTACCTTAAAAGAAGTAAAGCAGGCTATAAAATTAAGGGACCATGATATAGAAGAGGTAAAAGATTTTGTCCCTGAACCTGAGACAGTTAAACCTCCAACAGGTGGTGGAGATGGACCAGATGAAGAAAAAACTTATGAGTTGAAAATAAAAAGACAGACAAAAAATGTAGGATATGTAAAAGATAAATTAGATGAAGTTCTAGAAGATCTTAACAACGAAGATTATGATGAAATCAAAATTAAACTTATTTAAATAGGAGGTAGATGATGAATTTAGAAGAGAATGTAAATAAAATAAAAGAAAAAATATATGTATCCTATCATAAAAGACTTGTTAGACTTGGTGTGAGAGAAGAGAAATTTAAACCTCGTGATAAAGAAGATGAAGATTATAAAAAAGCTAAAGCTACTATAGAAGCTATAATGGAAGATACAAATGATTTTTCTGAAGCAAGAGACGAATATTTAGATGAAGTTACCTTTACACTTTTTAATAGAATAGCAGGTATAAAAACTATGGAATCAGAATCAAGACAGCTTATTCCAGAAGCAATACAGATTAGAGCCCAACATGGAGATAAATCATTTGCTCATAATGTGTGGTTGGAAGAAAATCCAGATAAAAGCAGGGAAACATTAGAAGGATTAAGTGGCTTTATAAGGGATAGATTCAATGATTTAAGCGATAAATTGCCTTTATATAGTAATGATCACCCCTTTGATTTAATGCCTGAAACACACGATTTAAAGGATGTTATAAGACTTTTTAATGAAGAGATATCGTTAGAAGAATGGGAAAAAGACGATATTCTAGGTTGGTTATATGAATCCTATAATAAAAAGGATTATAAAGATTTCAAAGAAAGTGGAGATAAGATTGAGTGGGATAAACTATCACTGTCTTCTCAAATGTATACACCACGCTGGGTAGTAGAGTTTTTAGTTAATAATTCATTAGGTAAATACTGGCTTGAGATGAATCCTACCAGTAAAATAAAAGAAAATCATGATATAGCGAATGCTCCTGAAGATCCTGTGTTAGATTATAAAGAGGTTGAAGATATTAAGGTGATAGATCCAGCCGTTGGAAGTGGTAACTTTTTATTATATGCTTTTGAACTATTAACTGAGATTTATGAAGAAGAAGGTTATGATAAAAAAGAAATTCCTTCTAGGATTATACAAAATAATCTTTATGGTCTGGATATAGATGAAAGAGCAATACAGATAGCCAGGTTGCAGTTGTATATCAAAGCCAAGACATATAATCGTAATACAAAAATTAATGATATTAATATAGTTTCTTCTAATTTCCATTTACCTGAATTTGATATGGTAAAAGAAGAATTTTCTATGAATTTAGATTTTGCTTCTAATGAAAGAGATTTTCTAAAAGAATTATGGAATGAATTAAGAAATGCTCATAAATTTGGTTCATTACTCACTTTAGATCAAAGTTTAAGCAAATTTTTTGAAGATAAAAAAGAAAATGATAGCCTAGGTTTATTTGATAGTATAACTGATGTTGATAATTTAGAGGTAGATGTTTTAAATAAATTGAAAGATATTTTTTCAAAAACAGTAGAGAATAATTATTCTTCTAATTTTATTAAATATCAGTCTTTAGATGCTGTGAAATTTGCAGAAATTATGCTTGGAGTCAATAAAAATGATGATAGCTTTGAAGTTAATAAATATGATATTGCATTTGCGAATCCTCCATATACTGATAGTAGTAATTATGGTAAAGAACTTAAAAATTATGTTAGTGATAAATATAAGAATCCTACTACATTTTATAAAAATCTTTACTCTTGTTTTTTGAAGAAAAATTATGATTTTATTAATGAACATGGTAAAATTGCTATGATTACTCCTGAAACTTTTATGTATTTAAAAAGTTATGAAGATATGAGAAAGTTTATTTTAAGAAATATAAAAATTGAAATATTTGTTGAATGGGGATATTTGGGAATTTTTTCTGAAGAAACTAGAGTTAGCAGTGGATTTTATATTTTTAGTAAAAATAAAACAAATAAATCTTTATTTATAAAATTAGATGACATGTATGAAAGAAAAAGAAAAAATGAATTTGATAATATTATTAATTGTCTTATAGATAATAAAGAAAATCCAAGATATTATATTATAGCACAAGAAAAATTAAAGATCATTAATGGATACCCTTTTATTTACTGGATTTCTGATAGTTTTAGAAAAAAATTTAAAAAGAGTTCTTTAGGAGAAATATTAGATATTGTAGCAGGAGTACAAACAAGTAATAATTTAAGATTTTTAAGATTTTGGTGGGAAGTTGAAAAAGATGATATATCAGAAAATTATGCAATAGATAATAAAAGATGGGTTCCTTATCAAAAAGGTGGAGAATATAAGAAATGGTATGGAAACAATTGGCTAATAATTGATTGGGAAGATTCAGGAAGAAAATTACAAGAGTATTTAAAATCTAAAGGACAAGACTTGCATGCTCAAAACTACTATTTTAAGGAAGGAATTACTTACACCGATGCAAGTGCAAAGGAATCGTTTAGATATCTACCTCCAAATAATATTTTTGATATTAGTGGATCTTGTATTTTTTCAAATAATCCGAACCAAAATATATATTATAATCTTGGTTTATTAAATGCAATTTTGGTAAATTATATAACTGAATCTTTAAATGGTTCAATACATACACAAGTGGGGGATATGAAAAGAATTCCTTACGTTACTCCCGATAAATATAGAAAAAATTTAATAAAAAATTTAACCAAAAAAAATATAAAAGAAAAAAAAGAACAGTATAAGTTTGACATTATTGAAAAAGAATTTGAACTTAGTCCTTTAGATTATAATTGGTATAACCATTCATTAAATATTGAACAAAGATTAAAAAGTTATATCAATATAAAATATGAATCAGATTGTAGAATTTTGTTAAATGAGTCTATTATAGATAACTTAATCTTTGATGTATATGAGCTTACAGAGAGCGATAAAAGAATGGTTTTAGAACAGGAGGGTTTACCTGAAGGATTATATCCTATATTAAAACAAGATAAAAACAAATATATTAAAAACAATAACTCAGAATTGGAAGAAGCAGTAATTGAATTTATAGAAGATTTACCCATTGAAAATGGTCGAGCTAGAGCCAATTTAAAAGATAATGTCAAAAAATTATATCTTAAAGATACGTCTTTAAAAGATATATCTAATGATTTAAAACTTAATCCTATTTCAGTTGTTGAAATAATAAAAGAATTTGATTTTTATCCTGAAAAGTTAGCTTTTCAAAAAGCACATGAATTTATTCTGGATGTAACAAGAGAAATTTTAATGGAAGACGATGATGGTTTAGTTATGGTTAATGAATATGCTGGAGAAGAACCATTAGATAAAATGATAGAAAATAAGTTATATGATAAGGGGTTTAGTAGTGGTGATATTAAAAGAGTAGAATCAATGTTGGGTAAATCAATTAAAAAATATTTGCTTTCTAAATTATTTAAAGATGAATGTAATACATTGAATTTATTTATGTTTCTTCCTAAGACCCCTTTTATTTGGCATTTGTCAAGTGGTAAAAAGCATGGTTTTGATGTTTACACAATTATTTATCGCTGGAATCGAGATAAGATCTTAAAAATCAAATCATATTATACCGACAAAAGAAAAACTGGATTGAAAAATAGTCTGGCTGATTTAGCTGGTGATGATTCTGCTTCAGCTGAAAAAGAAAAAGACAAATTAAAGAAACAATTAAAAGAAATAGAATATTTTGAGGATAAGTTAGATGAGTTACTTTCTTCAGGTTATGAACCAGAATTAGATGACGGTGTTGGTAAAAACATTGCTCCCTTACAGGATTTAGGTTTAATTGCTGATGATGTTTTAACGAAAAGTCAGTTGAAAAAGTTTCTAAATGCTGATTGGTAAGACTTAAGGAGGGTTAAGTTGGATTTAATTAATAAAAATAAACATTTAAATATCTTCAATTATTATCGTTCTGGGAAAAGCACTCCAAGAGAAGATAATTTGTCTAGAGCTTTTGCCATTACTTTAGATAAGAATAGAGAATTTTTGAATAAAGTTTTTAAAAAGTTTATTTTTGATGAAACATATAATAGTATGTTTTCTCTTGACTATAATTTAATTAAAGAAGACAAAATATATATAAATATTCAGTCCAAGGATTTTCAAAAATCTGATTCTGAAAAAAATAATGATTATTATAGTAATTATTTTGGAATTTTACTTGGAAATTTTGAAGATCCAACTATTAGTGAAAAAAAAATTGAAAAAATAAAACCTACTGATACATATGGACCTATACCTGATATTTTGATTGGGATTAATGATATTTTAGTTGTAATAGAAAATAAATTAGGAGGTAATGTTGAAGATTTTTCTCAATTAAAGAGACATGTTGAAGCGATAGCGGGAGACAATCATGAGAATATAGAGTATAGGGCAATAAATTGGTCAAATATAATTCGTGATGCTATGGATTTATATTATAAAAACGAAGATAATTATCCGTTTTTAGAGGATTTTATTCAATTTTTAAGAAGAGAATATACTGATATGATGCCTATAGTTCCATTAAAAGATATAAAAATCGGAAAAGAAGTAAAAAAAGATAAAGAAAGTTTGATCAATCAAAGGTTAGATGTGATTAAAACTTTAATTACTAAAAAGTATTTATCTGAAGATAGTTTACTTGAAGAAAATAATAATTTATCAATTTCTTTAAATTTTGGTTGGACTGATAGGGCACATTTAAATTTCAATAAAACTAATAAGACTATAAAAGTAGAAATGTGGCCAGGACTTAAAGGTTCACAAGCTGAAGAATTATTTAATAAAAAAGATAAATTAAAATGGCTTCAAAGAGAAGAATTAGAAGTAAATAAAAATTTATATAATTTAAATATTAGACCATATATAAGATTTGCCAGTAGCTATGGTAGAGGAATTGACAGTATAGATGACTTATTAACGCAAGACAATAAATTCAAAGCAACCCATACGGCAGAAGTTTTGAATGAATTAGCAGGAAGATATATAAATAACGAAAGTAAAAATGAATGGAAAGGATTAGAAAAATATTTAGATAATTTAGTTGGAGAAGAGTGGAGGAATAATGTAAACTGGAGAAGTCAATTTATAGAGAGTGGTAAAACTACTATAGATATCTCTTTAAGTGTCAAAGTAGAAGTAGAAATTCCCTATTCTAAAGCTCAAAGATTAGATAATGATAAAGATGATCCAAAGTTAGCAAAAGAAGTTTATGATATTTTAATGGGAATAAAAGAAATGATAGACCAATAAAACTATTGTAGGTGATAATATGCTAGATAAATGGTTTAAAGAAGATATAAATGAATTATTTGAGAAATCTAATAAAGTTGTGTTAATTGATATTGATGCAAGCTATGATTTTTTAGTAGAAAGTTTAAAAGAAGAGCCTAATATTAAGGTGTTTAAGGTAGATGATTACCTATCAGATCTGGAAGTAAAATATAAAATTGAAAAAGAATACCCTGATAGTAAAGTATTAATTCATACCTCTCTTAAAACGTCTGAGAGCGATAATAGGCAGTATATGATCCAGGAATATGTAGCAACAGGCAAAGAGTTTAATAACCTTCTTAACAGGTATATTAGGGATAAGAGTGGACTTCAGGATAGTGAGGTTACTCTTACTGAAGAAGAATTAATACTGGCTGGAAAAATGAGCCTAAAATCTGAAAATAATAATCAAGAGTTCTGGCAAAATATAAAAATACAGGGTAGAAAAGCTATATTAGGCGAGTTTGAAGACATTGCATTGAGATTTTTAGCTGATCCTGAAGAATATGTAGATTCACTACCACAAGGAGGAAGGGAGCACTTATATAGCCTTATAGGAGAGTATTTAGAGTTTACACCTGAAGAAGATACCGATCCTAAAGTTGTTGCCAATGATTTTGCTGATAAAATGTTCTCAAATATCATTACAGGAAATAAATCAACTGATAAGATCTATAAAAACTGGCTTGATTCACATAAATATAGGAAGAAACTGAAAAACTATCTTTCTGACTTTGAGTTACCCCAAAGCATAGATATATGGGAGGTTAATCCTGACCATCCATTTTCTGAGATAGATGAGTTGTGGTTAGAAGAATTATCTGATTTAGTTTTAAAAAACGAAGACATACGAGACCATATAATCACATCAATCAAGGAGAGAAAGAATAAAAGAGAAGGCATGGAAATAACAGAGAGTTATTACTGGTCCCCTGTATATCAGCTATTAACTTTTGAAGCAAAAGCACCTCATAAAATAGAAGACCTTACTGAATATGTAGAGTTCTATAAACATAGTTTATATAAGCTAGACCAATCTTACCGCTATATTAACCAATACCTTTTAAATAAAGACAAACCCAAAAGAGCCTTTTCAGCCTTGTATAAAGAAAAATTAAAACCTTATTTAGATAGATGGTTTGAGTTATTTAGTAATTATAGAGAAAACCAAAGTGATTATTTATATCGAGAGATATTCTCCAAAGATGAAAGGAAAGCTGTAATTATTGGTGATGCTATTAGTTATGAAGTTAGCCAGGAGATAACAAGTAATTTTAAAGATAATAAAGATTATGATATAACAAGTAAAATTATAAACGGCAATCATCCTACCACAACAGCGAATAATATGAGTGCTCTTTTTGGTAGCCCTTATTATAATAACAGATCTAAAAGGGAATCTTATTTAAAAGACAAATTAAATAATGAGCTTCAGATTCTTGGGCTTGATAATGTAAACTCTCAAAGTATTGATTCATCTAAACCAGCAGTTATTTATGGACAGGATATAGATGCAATTTCTGAAAAGGGGCACGAAACTGCTCTTAAATATTACAATACTTTTATAAATACTGTAGTTGATAAGGTAAAAGAACTTTTAGAGGCAGGGTATGGTGAAGTACACCTTCTCACCGACCATGGATTTGTTTGTAATTTTGATATAGATGAAGCGGATAAATATTCTGCTCCAGTTAATGATGGTAAGATAAAAGATCGACATGTCTTATCTAATAAACATAAAGAAGATAAAGAAAGTTTTGTGGTAAAAGAAACAGAAAATGGCGAATATAATTATGTCTATTATCCTAAAGGGGTAGATCCTATTAAGTCAAAACAACAATATGGATTTGCTCATGGAGGAATTACACCTCAAGAGATATTATTGCCTCATTTAATATTCAAAAAAGAAAGTAGCAGTAGTTTAGATGTGGAGATTGTAAATAAGGAACAGCTTAAAGATATAGGTGCCAGTAGTTTCAGCATTAAATTTAAAGCTGAAGAAGAAAGTGACTTATTTAAAACTTCAAGAGATATAATAGTTAAAATAGAAGATGGTGGTCGAACAACCTATAAACAAAAATTCACAATTGAACCATCTGAAGAAATGAAAGTTGATTTAACACTCGATTTAGATAGATATAGCATTTTAATTCAAGATGCTGTTAGTAAAGAAATTATTGATTCAGTGAAGGGCAAAAAAGAAAACTTAAGGGGTGGTCTTGATGACTTCGATCTCGACTGATGAACTAGATTTAAAATTACTCGATAACTTTAATGGATTAGTGGTAAAAAAAGATCTCACCCATAAATTGAAAGACGGGGTAAATGTTCCTACTTTTGTTTTAGAGTATTTACTGGCAAATTATTGTTCAACAACTGATCAAGAAAAATTAGATAAGGGGTTATCAAATGTAAAAGAAATTTTGAGGAAACATTATGTAGAACCAGATAAAGCCGAACAAGTTCAATCTAATATGAAATCTAAAAGAACTCAAAAAGTAATTGATAGGATTAGTGTGTCATTAAACCCAGCTCAAGATAAGTATTGGGCGAAACTATTTAATAGTAATATAAAAAATGCTAATATACCTGAACATTTTGTAGAAGAACACGATAAATTACTTTCTGGTGGAATTTGGGCTATAATTGATATGGAATATGACCCCGAGATAAAACATGGTTCTACAATTTATCCTTTTGTCATTGAAGATATTCAACCTATACAGCTCTCTAGTTTTTCCGATGATAAAATTGAGAACGTTATTGATCAGTTTGGTAAAGAAGAATGGATAAATTTATTGTTAAGAAGTATGGGACTTGAACCTACAGCTAATGACATGAGTAAAAGAATTAAATATTTATTATTATCAAGACTAATTCCTTTAGTAGAAAGTAATTTCAATATGATTGAACTTGGTCCACGTAGTACAGGTAAAAGTTATGTTTATAGAGAGCTTTCTCCATATGCCCAACTAGTTTCAGGTGGGGCTACAACGGTTCCGCAATTATTTGTGAATAATGCTACTGGAAAAATCGGTATGGTTGGACTTTGGGATACTATTGCCTTTGATGAAGTAGCAGGAGTTAAGTTTAATGCCAAAGACGGTATCCAATTAATGAAGGATTATATGGAATCTGGATCATTTTCTCGCGGAGGAAGTGGTGAATTAACGGGTACTGCTTCTATGGTGTTTAATGGTAATATTAATCAGTCAGTAGAATCATTACTTAAAACTTCCCATCTTTTCGAACCTTTACCAGAATCTTTGCATGATACTGCTTTCCTTGATAGGTTGCATTTTTATCTACCTGGATGGGAGATAATGAAGTATTCCAGTGAACATTTCACTACCCATTTTGGGTTTAGTGTGGATTTCTTCGCTGAATTTTTAAAAGCTAGAAGAAGATATACTTATGTATCGGAGCTCGAAGATTACTTTAGTTTGGGTTCTCATCTTCAACAAAGGGATTCTAGAGCAGTTAAAAAGACTGTTTCGGGATTTTTAAAATTATTTCATCCGTTTGGGAATTTTACTAAAGACGATGTACGTGAATATTTAGAGATTGCCATAGAAATGAGAAGAAGGGTTAAAGAGCAACTCAAAAGATTAGGTGGTATGGAGTTTTGGAATACCAATTTCTCCTATATTGATAAGGAAACACAGGAGGAGCATTATGTAGCTGTACCTGAAGAATCAAGTGGGAATATAATTGAATCTACTCCCGTAAAACCTGGAGTTGCTTATACGGTTTCTGATAACAAAGGGGAATTAACACTTGTCAAAATAGAAACCATAATAGCACAGGGTAATGGGAAGTTGAATATCAGCGGAACAAGTAATACCACGATAAAACAGAACATTAAAAATGCTTATCAGTTTATTAAAGCTAATGAAAACAAATATTTACCGTCTAATAAGTCCTTAAATGGTTATGAGATCACTTTACAATTAACTCCTTTAATCGGAGCAGAGCTTGGTACGGATATTGGTTCAGCAACATTTATAACAATACTAACCGCTATATTTAAAAAATCAAGTAAGACAGGTCTTGGTGTTTTAGGAGATCTTACTATTGGAGGCGGAGTAAAACAGGTTGCTAAATTTTCAGATTCATTAGCTATGTTATCAGATAATGGAGCTAAGAATGTATTGGTTCCTGTTGCAAACAGTCAAGATATGGCCGATTTAAATAGTGATTTATTAGCAAAGACTAATGTATTATTTTATACTAATGCTCAAAAGTTATTAGAGAAGGCTATTGTAGAGGAATAGTAATAAATAATTCAGACTATGAAAACAATCTAATCACAACAATGAATTCTGGAAACTTGTTTAAATTATAATAAAAGAACTTAAAGTAGACAATATTAACATTTACAATAATTGAATTTAAATGGGTTTTGATGATGTGATTGATAGTTAATTGAGGTTGTTAGGGGAAGAGAGTACATAAGTAATAGAGTGAGAAGGGAGGTACATAAATGTTAGAGGAAGTTAAAAGTATTCTAGATTTATGTGATACAAAAGATAGTGTGATTCCACCTACTGAGTTATATAATGAAGGTTGGCTTTTAAGACTTGTTATTAATTGGTTTTCTAATAATAATGCTTCACACGAGTTATCCTTTGTTGATGATGAAGTAAGATGGTATTCTGAATTATTGTTACCTTCTCAATTTCTTGCTAGAAATAGAGGAGATAAATTAGCAGAAAGTTATACCCATGCAGATGGAGTAATTGGTCATTTTAAAATTGGTAATGAGGGTAAAGGAGATATTTTACTTAATGAAGACGCTAAACAATTTATAGTTGTAGAAGCGAAAATGAGCAGTAAATTATCCAAAGGTGTAACAAATGCTAGTTACTTTGATCAAGCTAGTAGAAATGTAGCTTGTATAGCAGAAGTTTTAAATAGATCTGATATGAATATAGATGAAATAGATGAATTAGGTTTTTATGTAATTGCTCCAAAAAAACAATTAAATAAAAAGACGAATCTTAAGAAATATACAGATGAGGATAATGTCAGAAATAAGGTTGAAAAGAGAGTTGAAGAGTATAAGGGTGAATCAGGCATTAAAAAGTATGACTGGTATAATAATTGGTTTACTCCAACTTTAAAAAAGGCAAAGATTGAATGTTTAAGTTGGGAGGAGGTAATAAGTGTTATCAAAAAGAATGATAACAATTATGGAGAAGAGTTAAATACTTTTTATGATAAGTGTTTAAAATTTAATGGCTAAATTTGATATGATAGTTATTAAAGGTAATAAGTAAACATATCTTATTTCTGAAAACAGGTTAAAATAGATAGATTTCGAGAAATGAATAAACCAATATTAAATATCTATACTTATCATAATAATATTTATATATACCTTGTAGGTGATTGAGTAATTCTTCCATATGACTTATTGCTTAAAAGTCCTCTTATCACAATAAAGAGAAACGCACTTAAGATAACTGAATATCTTCGATTAAAAATAAAGTGTTCAAAATAGATTTGTTTAAGTAGATTTTATGTAAACGATAATACATTATTGAAGATCTTTATTAGGAAGTTTATGTTCTAAAACAAATTTATCTAAGATTAATTTCAAATCTACTCTTTACTTATGGTAGTTTATATATTATAATAAAAAAGGCTTGGAGGTCATACAGAGTATAAAAAAAAGATCATGTGTGCCAATTGGGAACAATCATGTGTGGTACATTCAGAAAAACATTATGTAAGTATGCTTAAACCCAAGTTTTAATAGTAAGTATATCTCCTGCCATAACAGTAATAGATAAATTTCTTTATGGTAAAAACAGACAAAATTTAATATTAATTATATGAAAAGCATGGAGAGGTGTCCGAGTCTGGCTTAAGGAGCATGATTGGAGATCATGTGTAGCCCTTGTTGGTTACCGAGGGTTCGAATCCCTCCCTCTCCGCCATTCAATATAAAATTATGACATAACATTTGGCCGTACTAAATGGGGGGGTAGCGGTACCCTGTAACCTGCAAGCCGCTATAGCAGGATTGAAGCTGAGCTGAGGGTTTTCTTTTTCAGGGTCAGGCCCTAGAAAGTGGCGATGATGATCGGGTCTTGCGCAATGGAGCTTTACAAATTCCGTCAGGTCCGGGAGGAAGCAGCGGTAAGTAAATGCCTCCATGTGCCGCAAGGTCGCCTGGTTTGAGCTAACTGCTGGGGTAACGCCTGGGAAAGAAAATTCGAGGCCAGTGTACGGTCAATTTTTTATAATATAATATAAATAAATGGAGAGAAAAGATTATGCCTTCCATTTCCCTTTATCGGAAATATAGACCACAAAAATTTAATGAAATAATAGGACAACCTGCAGTGACTAGGACTCTATTGAATGCAATTGAGAATGATAGGATTTCTCATGCCTATCTATTTGCGGGTCCACGTGGAACAGGTAAAACATCTACTGCTAAAGTTTTAGCAATGGCTGTTAACTGTCAGGATGAAGACAGTATTGAACCTTGTGGTGAATGTGCTTCTTGTAAAAGAATTAAATCCGGTAATTCAATTGATGTAATTGAGATAGATGCAGCTTCTAATCGCGGTATAGATGAAATTAGGGAATTAAGGGAAAAGGTTAAGTTTTACCCTGGTGAAGGTAAATATAAAGTATATATAATAGATGAAGTTCATATGTTAACTACTGGTGCTTTTAATGCACTTTTAAAAACTCTAGAGGAACCTCCCGATAATGTTATTTTTGTTTTGGCAACCACAGAGCCCCATAAAGTAATACCTACTATAATGTCTAGATGTCAGAGATTTGATTTTTCATTGATTTCTGAAAAGGAAATTGAAAAGCATCTAGAGAATATATGTAATAAAGAAGGGTTAGAATATGAAGTTGCTGCTTTAAATTTAATAGCGAGAAGTTCCCAAGGTGGATTACGTGATGCATTAAGTATTTTAGACCAGGCAGTTTCATATACTGGTGAAAACATTAAAACAGAAGTTATTGAAGAGATGCTTGGCAAAACATCAGGTCAAGAACTAAAGGAATTAATGTTAAATATTAAAAATAAAAATACAAAAAAAGCAATTAATTTAATAAATGAAGTTTTAAATGAAGGTAAAGATGTTGACAGATTGATTGAAGACCTTAAAGAATATTGCAATCAACTTCTTTTAATAAAGGAATGTGGAATTAAAACTAATCTTGTTAAATTACCGAAAGAACGCTTAACAGAAATGGAAAATTTAGCAAAAGATTTTTCATTAAATAAATTAACTAAGATAGTTGATATTTTAAATGAAATTAAAAATGAAATTGATTTAGGAGGCAACAGCCGAATAAATCTTGAAGTTGGTATTTTTAAACTAGCAGATAAGATGAAGGAAGCAGATTTATCTAAAGAAGTTGAAGTACTTAAAGAAAAGATCAATATGTTAGAACAAAAGATAGCTAACAAACAATTTGTTTCTCAATCTGCACCTGAAACTGGGGTTGAAGAACCTCAAAAACAAGAAGCTGTTTCTGATGATGAAAATAAAGATTACATTAAAAAAACAGTTGAGACCGAAGAAAAAGATAGTGAAATTAAAACAACGCAAACAAGCAGCGGTCTTACCTTAAAAGAAGTTAAAAACAACTGGGATAATATTTTAGGGAATGTCAAAAGCGCTGATATAAGTATGCATGCGATTTTAGTGGAAGGGAAGCCTGTAAAAGTTGTAAATGATAAAATATTTATTGGGTTTCCATCTGATAAAAACTTTCATCGTAAAAGAGCAGCAGAAAAAGATGAATATATAGCTAAATTTTTCTCCAGACAATTTTCAAAAAATTGTCGGGTTAAAATTGTGGCTGAAGGTGAAGTTGAGAACTCAGATTTAAATGATGAAGATAAAAAGAATAGTACAAATTCAAAAAAAAGTAAAAATAAAAACTCGGGGGAGATTAGTGCTGAAGATGTAGCTGAGATGTTTGATGGAGAGATCATTGAAACTAACCCCGATATTATTTCAAATAAATAAAAAAATACCTTAAGGAGGTTATTTAAATGGACATGAACAAACTTATGAAAAAGGCTCAAAAAATGCAGGCGAAGATGTCAGAAATGCAGGAAGAACTTGAAAATAAAACTTATGAGGCAACTGCTGGAGGCGGAGCTGTTAAAGCTTTAGTCAATGGTAAAAAAGAGGTTCTTGATCTTCAAATTGATGAAGATGTCGTCGATCCTGAAGATGTTGAAATGTTAGAAGATTTAATTTTAGCTGCTGTAAATGAAGCTATGAGAGAAGCAACAGAAGAAATTAACGATAAAATGGGACAAATGACCGGTGGAATGAATATGCCGGGAATGTTTTAAATGAAACATTATCCGGGGCCTGTGGGAAGGTTAATTGGTGAGTTAAGCAAATTACCCGGAATAGGTCAAAAAACTGCCCGACGTTTATCATTTTATTTGTTAGGGCGTCCTAAAGCAGAAGTCAAAGATCTTGCAGATGCTATTATTGATGCAAGGGAAAAGACAAAATATTGTTCAGTTTGTAATAATTTAACTGAAAAAGACCCCTGTGAATATTGTACTTCTGAGGAACGTGACCAAGGAACAATTTGTGTAGTCGAAAGTCCCAAAGATGTTATTGCAATGGAAAGCACAGGAGAATATAATGGATTATACCATGTTTTGCATGGGGCAATATCTCCAATGGATGGTATCGGTCCTGATGAGATAAAAATAAAGAATCTTCTGCCAAGAATAAAAGAAGGTATAGATGAAGTTATAGTAGCTACTGATCCCAATGCTGAAGGGGATGCTACTGCAATGTATCTAGCCAAACTATTAAAACCTCTTGATGTAGAGGTTACCAGAATAGCTCATGGATTACCAGTCGGGGGAGATCTCGAATTTGCCGATGAAATTACCCTGTCCAAAGCATTGGAGGGTAGACGTGAAATTAAATATTAACTTTCAATAAACCTGAGGATGCTATATCCTGGGGTTTATTTTTATATTAAATAATGTTTTTTAGTAGATATAAGTCAGGGAGTTTTAAAATAATCAGATAGAGAGGTGAAAAAGGATGGATAATAAATTTAAAAAGGTTGCTTTGACATTTGACGATGTACTGCTGCAGCCGGCAAAATCAGATGTTTTGCCTCGAGATGTAAATACTCAGACAAATTTATCTGATGATATTACATTGAATGTCCCTATCTTTAGTGCAGCCATGGATACAGTTACAGAATCGAGTTTAGCAATTGCTATGGCTCGTGAAGGTGGAATGGGGATTATTCATAAGAACATGTCTATACAAAAACAGGCTGATGAAGTAGATAAGGTAAAAAGGTCTGAAAGCGGAGTTATTGTAGACCCTTTTTCTTTATCTCCAGACAATATGATCTATGAAGCTGAAGAGTTAATGTCTAAATATCATATTTCAGGTGTACCAATTGTTGCTCAAGACAATAAATTGGTTGGGATAATAACCAACAGGGATTTAAGATTTGAACAGGATTTTGATCGTCCAATTTCTGAAGTTATGACTAAAGAAGGATTGGTTACTGCACCGGTCGGCACTACTGTAGAAGAAGCAAAAACTGCATTGCAAAAACACAAAATAGAAAAATTACCTTTAGTTGATGAGGATTTTACCCTCAAAGGTTTAATTACAATTAAAGATATTGAAAAAGCAAAAAAATATCCAAATTCTGCTAAAGATGAAAACGGCCAGTTGTTAGTAGGTGCAGCAGTTGGCGTTGGTAAAGGAACTCTTAATAGAGCCCGAGCGTTATTTGAATCAGGGGTTGATGTACTTGTTATAGATACTGCACATGGACATTCTACAAAAGTGATTGATATGGTAGAAATGCTACGTAAAAAGTTCCCTGAATTGACATTAGTCGCAGGAAATGTTGCAACTGGTGAAGCAACTGAGGCTTTGATAAAAGCAGGTGCTGATATTATTAAAGTAGGAGTTGGACCTGGATCGATATGTACAACTAGAGTTGTAGCCGGTGTGGGTGTACCACAGATTACGGCGATTAATGAATCTGCAAAGATGGCTAAAAAATATGGTAAGACGATTATAGCAGATGGTGGAATTAAATATTCTGGTGATATTGTTAAAGCTTTGGCTGCGGGAGCAGATGCAGTTATGGTCGGTAGTCTGCTTGCAGGTACTGAAGAAAGTCCGGGGGAACTCGAAATATATAAAGGTAGAAGTTTCAAAGTTTACCGTGGTATGGGATCTGTAGATGCGATGAAAGAAGGAAGCAAAGATAGATATTTTCAAGAAGGAGATCCAGAAAGTACTGTTGTTCCAGAAGGTATAGAAGGCAGAGTACCTTATAAAGGAAAACTTTCAGAAACCATTTATCAATTAGTCGGGGGTATTAGATCTGGCATGGGATATTGTGGTGCAAACAATATTAATACTTTACAAAACGAAGCTGAATTTGTCAGGATTACTTCTGCTGGTTTAAAAGAAAGTCATCCTCATGATGTAGATATCACAAAAGAGGCTCCTAATTATAGTATTGATTAGAAATAGCTGATTTGTTAAGGATTTAACAGCAATCTTTTATCCTAGGTATTAGAATGTAAGTTGAGTGCATATTTAAGAGGAGAGGATATTTATGTCTGATAACATTCAAAAAGAAAAATTAATAATAATAGGTGGGGGTCCAGCCGGCCTTACGTCGGCAATATATAGTGCTAGAGCTGGCTTGGAGCCTTTAGTAATTAATGGACCAGAGCCTGGTGGACAGATTACTTTGACCCCTGATTTAGAAAATTATCCTGGTTTTCCAGATGGAATCGGTGGATTTGAAATAATGGAAAAAATAACTGAACAAGCTCAAAAATTTGGAACAAGAATGTCATTCGAAATAGTGGAGCGGGTTCAGTTTGAAGAAAAGCCCTATATTATAGAAACTGATGCACAAAAGTATCAGGCAGAATCTGTAATAATAGCGACTGGTTCTGAAGCAAAACGTTTAGGATTGTATAGAGAAGAAGAGTTAACCGGTAGTGGTATTTCATATTGTGCAACCTGTGACGGTGCGTTTTTTAAAGGTAAAGAAGTAGCAGTTGTCGGAGGCGGTAATGTAGCGATAGAAGAAGCTGATTTCTTAACTAAATTTGCTTCTAAGGTATATTTAATTCACCGACGTGATAAATTAAGAGGAGATAAGATATTAGCCGACCGGATAAAAGATAATGAAAAAGTTGAAATCCTTTGGAATTCTGAAGTTAAAGAATTAAAGGGAGATAATAATCTTTCTGGTATTGTTATTGAAAACAACAAGAAGAATGAAATTGAAACATTTGAAAATATAAAAGGGCTATTTATGGCTGTTGGCTATGATCCAAGAACTGATATTTTCGAAGGTCAGATTGATTTAGATGAAAAAAATTATATCATCACTGATAACAAACAGCGAACTAATAAAGAAGGTATATTTGCAGCTGGTGATGTGCAAGAACCTAACTTTAATCAGGTAATTGTTGCTGCTGGAACTGGAGCTAAAGCAGCTATGCAAGTTGATAAATACCTTATTGGTTACTAAACAAATTATTAAAATTTTATATAAATTAAGGGTCAGCATTTAATTGCTGGCCTTTTCTTATGTTAATATAGGTTATAACTTAATTGAAATACCCTTATTAATATGATATTATTATTTCAGAAATGTAAGATGATGGTTAAATGTTTAGAGAGGAGACATGCTGGATGGCAGGTTTTTTTATTACTTTTGAAGGTATCGAGGGTTCAGGTAAATCTACCCAAATTAAATTATTAACAGAAAAATTGAAAACATTAGATTATGAAGTCATTTTTACAAAGGAACCAGGAGGTACTCAAATAGGAGAAAAGATCAGAAAAATCCTGTTGGATCCTATTCATCATCAAATGGATCATAGAGCAGAGATACTACTCTATGCTGCTGATAGAGCACAACATGTGGT
>JAIPEX010000006.1 GCA_021736945.1 Halanaerobiales bacterium
ATTCATACTGGTCTACTGGTAGTTTGTAGGTTTTGTTCAAGATTACACCTCCCTCATATTTTTAGAACCCAAAAATATACTAATTTGTATCCCCGTCCTTTAATCAAGAACGGGGTTTTAAATTAGTAGTTTCTATAATTTCTATTCAATTGAAATGTTTTCTTTATTAATATGTTGTTTATAATACAGAAAAATCCCTGCTTTTTTCCAGCAGGGATTGAGCATATGTATTTCTACTTATTTAATTTCTTTATAATAACCGCCATTCGATCCCCTAAGTTTTCAGCTATTTTGACTGCTTTTTCATCATCTTTAACTCGCCTGAAACCATCATCTGTTTCTGAAGTACCTACTACCATGTTAGGCTCGGTTTGTGGGGTCCCTGCTGGACCAATTATTAGCATTCCATGGGTAAGGCCAAATCTATTAATATCTTCTATGGTACTCTGACCTCCGCCTTGATTTAAACCGGAGGAAGAAACAACTCCCATTACTTTATTTTTCAGTTTATGATTTTGCATTTTGAGATAACGACTGCGATCCATGAAATTTTTAATACGAGCAGTTGGAGAACCAAAATATGAGGGTGAAGCCATTACAATTCCATCTGCTTCTATAAGTTTTGCACCTAATTTTTCAATATCATCATCTATTACACATTTAGCTTCTCTTAAACATTTATTACATCCGCGGCAAAATTTAATATCAAAGTCTTTTAGATGCAGTAATTCAGTTTCTATTCCTTTTTTAGTTAGAGAACTTAATGTTTTTTCAAGTAAATGGTTAGTACCCCTTTTAACTGGACTACCTAACATACCGATTACTTTCATTAATTATCACCTCATTTTAATTATTTTATATAATTTTCTTTTGCTTTTTTAATAACTTGAACTGCTTCTTCAATGTTTGCCCAACCTTGAATACTTACCTTTTTTTCTTCTAAATCTTTATACACTTCAAAGAAATGTCTGAATTCTTTAAGGATATGAGACTCCAGATCCTCAATAGATTCTATGTTATCAAAGCGGGGATCTTTTGTTGGAACTCCTAATATTTTTTCATCTCTGCCCTTTTCATCTTCCATAATAAACATACCTATAATTCTTGCCTTTATTACACATCCCGGAAAGGTAGGAAATGTTGTTAAAACCATAGCATCAAGCGCATCCCCATCATCAGCCAGTGTTTCTTGTATGTAACCATAGTCAGCCGGATAATATACCGGAGAGTATAAAACACGGTCTAACCTAAATACTTCATTTTCTTTGTCATACTCATATTTATTATTACTGCCCTTTGGTATTTCAACAAAGACCTCCATGTACTCCGTACTCATTATCTAACACCCCATAATTTATTAATTGTTTTCCCTAATCCAGTAATAACATTCACCTTCTTTTATTTTTTCTAACTCACCACCATTAGCTTCAATCACGCGGCGAGAAGCCAGATTATCATCATCACAAGTCAAAAGCAGTTCATCAATTTTCTTTTCTTTTGCTTTTTTGAGTAGTTCTCTTAAAATGAGTTTTCCATAACCCTGCCTTCGCTTAGATTTTCTTATTGCATAAGCTGCATGTCCACCTTTTTCACGTAGGGATTCATTTAAATAGTGTCTTAATTTAGCCAAACCAACCGGCTTCCCTTCTACAAAAAGCCAGTATAAGGTTTGAGGTACATAACCTTTGGGTAAGTCTTTTCCTTCTGACATCCTTTTATTTGTCTTTAGATATACTTCAAATTCTTTATATGTTAACCCCTGAGCTTCATTGTGGAAACCATTTTCTTCTTTATCTATATCCTGGAGCATATTATATATTTCTTCTCCATCGTTAATACTAAGTTCTCTCAACTCAATCATTTTTAATTCACCTCAAAATACTTACTTAAAATGTTTGTTTGGACAGCATTTCTTTAATTTCCTGTTGGTCGGGGATTGAACTCTGAGCACCCTTTTTGGTTACTGATAAAGCGGCTGCTGCAGATGCATATCTACAAGCTTTTTGCAAATTATATCCGCGATATAATCCTACTGCCAAAGCTGCATTGAAAATATCTCCCGCTCCTGTAGTGTCAACAGCTTCTATATCAAAGGTTTGAACTTTTCTTAATTTATTATCCTTGGTTACTATTATTATATCACTTGAACCTCTTTTTAATATTAAGTTCCTGATACCAGTCTCTTTTTTGAACATTAAAGCCTGGTTGGCTAAAGTGTCTTCTTTTATATTCAATTTTTCTTTAAGATAATTAAATTCCGTTTTATTAGGAGTTAAGTAGTCTATTCCCGCTAACCATTTAATTTTGGTTTTCTCTTTGGCTGCGGGATCATATATGATTTTTATTTCTTTTTCTTTTAAGCTTTCAAGGGCAAAACCTATAGTTTCTCTTGGAATCTCATTTTGAATTAAACAATAGTCGATATCTTCTCCGTTTTCTTTTAAAAACTTTTCAACAAGTGCTTTACTATGAACACCATTTGCACCGGGATTAGATACAATCTTATTCTCTCCCACACGATTTACCTCAATAAAAGCCTGGCCGGTATGAAAATTTCCATGGATGAAATATCCCTTTATATTAAATTTATCAAATCTATTCTTAATTTTTTTACCTTCACTGTCGTTCCCAATCGAAGTAGAAAAAAGTATATTCTGATTTGATAACTTGGCAGCTGCTACAGCCTGGTTTGCTCCTTTACCTCCATAATAATGGTTTAAACTTAAAGCTGTTTGTGTTTCACCAGGTTCAGTGAAATGATCTACTTCATAAACTATATCTATATTTGAACTGCCTATAACTGCAATCATATTTTCACTTCCCGACTCCTATTTTAATTTAACCCAGCTAATATTCCTGTCATATTTAAAACCAAGTCCTTCGGTTAATTTGATAGATTTTTTGTTATCGGGCTCTATATTTAAATAGATCATTTCATTCATTTCTCTTTTTTTATTTACCAGATATCTTCCAATATCTCTTGCATAACCATTATTCCTATACTCTGTTAAGACATGAAGAAAACCTAATGATTTATCATCATGGGTTAAACCCCAGGCTACTAATTTACCATCAACTCTTATCGCAGCTGTGGGACCATCTTTCATTCTTTTTAATAAGAGATTATGAGATAGATATTCAGCATAGTTAGAATGTTCTAAGATGACTTCTATATCATCCTCAACTAAACTTTCTACTTCATTTACCGGTGCTTCTATTTTAGAATCTTCAGGAAAATAATATCTCTTGGTTTTTAACATCCACTCGTTTTCATTACTATCTGTAAGTAAGGGCAGCATCCAGTCTTCCACACTTGCAAAATATTTAGTACCAATTTCATTATTTAATATTAAGAATTTAAGTTCATTTCGGTCATTACTTACAATATATGCCCAGAGATGGTCACTTTCCGCAATAATAATATATGAATTTTTTTTGTTTAAAACTTTTTCAATCTGATTGTTTTCAACAAAACCGATTGTACTCATATTTCTAATCGGATCTTGTTTCAATTTTTTTAATAAATTTTCTTTATCCATTTATATCACCTATTTTAATAAATATATCATAATAAAATGAAAAATACTGCCTGCTAAGACAAACAAGTGCCAGATTGAATGGCTGTATTTAAAACCTTTGCTCTGCAGAGCATAAAATAATACTCCCACTGTATAGAACAAACCACCAATAATCATATAGACTAAACTTAAAGTACTTAATGCTAAAATCAAGGGTTTGATTATAAAAATAATTGTCCAACCCATCATTAAATACATTATTACACTTAATATCTTCAATTTATTTATAAAAAAGACTTTAAAAATTATTCCAAGTAACGCAATTGTCCAAATGGCAATAAATATAGACCAGCCCAATCTTCCTTCAAGAGCAACTAATGCAATTGGAGTATAAGTTCCTGCAATCAGTAAAAATATGGAGGCATGATCAAATTTACGCAAGTGTTTTTTTGCCTTTTTCATAGGAATCCCGTGGTATAATGTTGAAGAAATATATAGGATTATCAATGTAGATCCATAAATGATATAACTCAACATCTCATGAAATTGACTCGATTGATAATGGGTTAATATTAAAAATACCAGGGCAAAAATACCAAAAAGAATTCCCACACCATGAGTAATCGCATTTGTGATTTCTTCTCTTTTGGAATATTTTATTTGATCACTCATTTTTTGCCTCCTTAACTTTTCTTTTTAATGCTCAAAACTTCTAAGACTAATTTAATAATTCTTACTTAGTTTTATTATAACAGATAATAGGATAAACCTCATTAATTATCTGTTAATTATTTTTTTAACTTATTGTTTATCTTTGAATTTATTACTAAATTTATCTTCATAATTGTTTATTATTTCTTGATATCTAAAACAATCTGTTAAATGATCATTAATCACTCCCACCGCCTGTAAATAAGCATAAATGGTCACAGATCCCACAAATTTAAAACCCTTCTTTTTTAAATCAGCTGCAATAGTTTCTGAAAGCTTACTTTCAGCAGGTACCTCTGATATTTCTTTCCATTCATTTACTACAGGCTCAAAATCAGTGAAAGACCACAAGTAGTTAGCAAAACTACCGTATTCAGACTGTATTTTCAAAAATTGCTTTGCATTGTTAATGGAAGCATCTATTTTCAGTTTATATCTTATAATCCCTTCATTATTTAACAACTTTTCTTTTTTATCTGTATCAAAAGAAGCTACTTTTTCAATATCATAATTTTCATAAGCTTTTCGGTAATTTTCTCTTCTTTTCAAAATGGTAGACCAACTTAAGCCCGCCTGAGCTGTTTCAAGGGTTAAAAATTCAAATAATTTTCGATCCTTAAAAACAGGTACTCCCCATTCATTGTCATGATATTCTATATACTGTTGACTGCTTTTACACCATGGACATCTTTTCAAAAAATACACCTCATATATTTAAGTAATTTTGATTCTACTTAATAATTCTATAAGATTTTATTAAATCCTTTATTAAAAAAAGCCCATCCTTATAAAGGACAGGCCTTTTATCCATTATTAATTTTCATAAATTATGCTAACATCAGCATGTCTTGCTTCAATGTTTAGCTCCTTATTACCAGTACCAAGTGTACCTTTGATACTCTTTTTATTTCCATCTTGTGATCTCGATAAATCAAAATCAGTTTTAAGATTTCCGTATTCGGTAGTTACATCAACGTTTAAGTCCTGTAAATCTTTAACCATCCAGATTTTTAGATCGGCATATCTAGAATTCATATTCAGACTATTACTTAAACTTTCAATATTAACTTCCCCATATTCAACTTCACCATCTATCTCACCCTTTATATCGTCTAGTGTAATGCCCATATATCTTACATCTATATCTAAGTTACCATTAAGTTTTTCTATATCGGCTCCACCATATTTTCCTGTTAAAACTGTATCAGCATTTATATTCTCAAGAGTACTTTGAGCATATCCTGTTTTTAAATCTAGATTTCCTTGTATATTCTTAAAATCATTTTTATTATAGGAGGTATTTATTGTAAGATTCCCTTCTAAATCGGATAAGGTCAAACTACCATAATCATTTCTAATATTCATCTTTCCTTCCACAAAGTTAACTGTGGTTTCACTGTATCTAGTATCAAGGTTAAGACCAGCATTAAAATTTTGGACATTCACTTCTCCGTATCTATTAGCTAAATCTAAATATATATCATTGGGAGCTTTTATATCAAACAGAACTTCTACTCCTTTAATATTATCGGGTTTGGGTTTAGGACGGTTCACATAAAGTTTAAACTCTCCCCCTGAGACATTATAGCCCACACTTATTTCCTTCAAATAATTTTCGGCTGCTTCCTTATTAGCTGAATATATTTTTACTTCATAAGTTACATCTATCTTATTGCTGTCATGTCCCTCGATATCAATTGAACCAACTTCATTATCTAAAATCAGTTCTTCTATGCTTTCAGAACTATAACTCAAGTTAGATTTTCTAATTGCAGATGGTTCTTGTCGTTCTGTGTTTATTTCGGAAAACTGATTTATTTCACTCATTGAATCAGTTTCAAACTGAATGAAAAAGTCTGCAACTGTATTTTCATCGTTCATCCTAAAATCTATTACCATTATTACCACAAGGGCAATTAATATTAAGGCAACTACTCTTTTTCTTTTCATTTTAAATCACTCCTAAACATCTAATTGTTTTTCTAATATCCAGGACCCTGTTAAAAAGAATCCTAACAATACTATAACTAGTGCAACTATGGGACCACTACCTAAATAGATTGTTGCTGTTTCTTGCCCATAAGGACCCGACCACATAACATCAAGCGGTAGATCAGGTAGCCAGTTAAATAGCCTAGCAATAAAACCGGAAACTCTCATTAAAAGATAATGACTGAGTCCAAATACAACTATACTAACTAACCACCGAAACTTACTGAAATAGCAGCTTACTAAATAGGAGAATTGACTCATTATATATGGTATAATACCAATTGCTAGATAGATTAATACTGCTATAACTATCATTCGAGGTGAATAACTTTCTGCCAATGATTTTGGTACTTCACCCATTAGAGTACTAAAGTGTTGACGATGGAAAAATAGGTGTAGTCCAACTGTATAAAGTGTTAAAATAATATAGACGAGTCCACTAGCAGCTAATTTTGAAGATACTAATTCATAACCTTTTCTGGGTAATGATTTTAGTAAATATATTGTATTACCTTTCCATTCTTGTCTAAAACTTTGATAACCCTGTACTAACATAATCAAAGGTAAAATACCAAGCGGGATAAACCCAAGTCCGAAGGTCATACCTAACGGCCATCTATTCATTTTAGTTATTAAGAAAATTTCCCAAGCTGTTACTAATAAACCAGATACCAAAATGGTAAATAACATACTACGCATTTCTTTTTTAAATAGTGAAATCCAGCCTCTCATTTGAATACCTCCCTTACAAGTTCTTGTACCGATTTATTTCGCTCAGCTCTTAGATCATCTGTATTACCTTCTAATAAAACCTTGCCTTCTTCTAAAAATACAACATGATCAAAAAATCTTTCAGCTTCAACTACTTCATGAGTTGATATTACAATTGATTGAAAATCTGATTCATATTCACTGATCAAACTTTCCAGTATTCTTGCTCTTGAATTAGGATCAATCCCTGATAGCGGCTCATCTAATATCAATAATGGTGCTCTTCTGGCCAATACTAAGACCAATTTCAATCTGGCCACCATTCCCTTGGATAAAGCCTTAATTTTCTGTTCAAAGCTTAAATTCATAAAATCTAAAAGTTCATTTGCTTTTTTTGTACTGAAATCGCTATATTGATTACTAAAGAAATTTATAGCTTCTTTTATTGTCATCCAATCATAAAGATGATTTATTTCAGGTAAAAAAGCTATCTGGTCCATTAACCTTTTATCTTTTAAGTCATTGATTTTAACTTGCCCTGAATCTTCTACTACCAAACCTGTTATTATTTTCAATAGAGTTGATTTCCCGCTCCCATTTGGTCCAACTAATCCTGTAATCTGTCCTTTAGGAAAATTCACACTTATTTCATCTAATGCAAGTGCACCAGGATACTTTTTACTTATATTTTTTATTTCAATTGCTGTTTCAGTCATTTTCCATCCTCCTCTCAAATTCTTCTTTCAATAAGTTAATAACTTCTTCTTTTTTAAAGCCAATAGAAATCATCTCATCAATAAATCTTTTCACGGCTGCATGGGCCATCTGTTCATTTATCTCTTTTATCACTTTATCATCATCCTTTATAAAAGTTCCTCGTCCTCTTTTAGTTTCTACCAAATCCAGAAGTTCCATTTCACGATATGCCCTCTGTACAGTATTGGGATTAACCTGGATTTCCTTTGCCATTTCTCTTTGAGAGGGCAATTTATCTCCAGGATCTATTTCGCCCCGAGCAATTTGTTTTTTTATCCCATCTATTACTTGCTCATATATCGGTTTAGATGCATCGAAATCTATCTTCATTTGGTGCCTCCTTCCATATTGTTTTAGTGCACTACTTATCTAATGCACTATTAATATACCACGATTTTTCTCCTTTGTCAAGTATATTTTTTAATTTTTTTAAATAAAAATAACCACACAGTAATTAAACCGTGTGGTCAAGTATTTATAACTTGCTTTGATTATAATTTTAATGTTTGTTGATAAAGGTCATGACTACTTTAGCAGCTTCCCTGGGCATTTTCATCCAACCGTAAGCATGGGGAAAACCCTTTAATACTTTTATTTCATAACTACCTGCCATTTCTCCAAAAGCATTAACAGTCTCTTGAATTTTTTCATTATCCCATTCAGATTTACTAGGTAGAAAAAGAACGGAGCAATTAATATCTTTATAATATTTATCAAATTCAAAGTAATAATAGTTTTTCATATACTGTTTAGATACATGGATTGGATAACAGGAAGTATATCTGCCCTCTTCATCTTTACATATATTATTTTCTATGTAATCTTCAAAATGTTTATTCCATAAACCAGCTTTTTGATAAAATCTCTTTTGTGTTTCTAAATATTCTTCTTTAGATTTATAGTATTCACCTTTTCTTTTATCAATTTCTGATATCTTCTTTTCTATTTTTTCTTCAATCTCCTCTTCAGTACTATCCAATAATCCATATTTACCAAATTCATTATATAATGCACCTACACAAACCATCGCTTTCACTTTATTCGGGTTTTGAGCAGCTAAAACAGTCCCTACCTCAGCTCCAAGTGAACTACCTACAATATAATACTTATTTACATCTAGTTCTTCTAATAAAAGTTTTATGTCCTCTGCCATATCTTCAATATGATAGCCTTCTTCTGGTTTTGATGATTTTCCATGACCTCTAAGATCTGGGGCAATTACGCGAAAGGCATTCTCAAAATATGGTAGGACTCCATTCCAAACCTCTTTATTACCAGATCCAAAATGTAAAAACAATACTACGGGTTCACGTAGATTATTATATTTCACATTTAAATCAATTCCATTCTCTAGATTAATAATCTGTTCTTCCATAACTCTTCCTCCTTATATCTTTATTCACTACCCTTTGATTGTAAAGACATTGCTTTAAGTATATAATAATACATATAGAAGGAAAAATAAACGATTGGGGTGAAATCGATGAAAAAAACTAATCTTTTCATAATAATTACTTTGACTATTTTTCTTTTAATCCCGGGCCCTATATCTGAATCTTTAACTTTAGATACGGATTTCTTTTCTCAATTATTCAATATTGAAAAAGATAAATTAGATTATTTCATTCAATTTGATCTACCTGAGGAAGATTTAAGCACAATCTTTTATCTATATTCTAATGGTGACCGTACTCTTTCAAGAAATCAATTTGAATATCTTGCAAATAATCAATATAATTGGCGTGAACTAAGTATCTACTTCGGACTACCTCCGATAATGTTTGAAGATGAAATAATAAAGTTAAGAAGACCACGTCGAGATAGAATGCAGGTTCCCTTTGATAAAAAGAAATATAAAAACAGTCGCAAAACAAAAAATATTGAAGAAAAGATTAATATGTCTCCAGGAAAATATGAATATTATTATAGAAACAAAGCAAATGATATAGAAGAGAAAATAGAAGTTAAGCAAAATAAATATGAATATTATTATAAAAGCAATAATATGAAGGAAAAACTTACAGCACATATGAAAACAAATAAATATGAATACTATTATAAAAACATTAAAACCGGAAAAGAAATTAAAAAAGAGGGATATGGGAATTCAATAGATCCTAAAATAATATATGAAAATTTAAGAAAAAAATATGAAGAAAAGGAAGATATGGAAGATAACGAACCAAAACAAGAAGATAATGGTAGTTTGTTCTCTTTTGATTTTAATATAAAAATAAATTTTTAATCTTAAAAGCCCCTATCACAAAAAAATGATAGGGGCTTTTTTAATATTACTTATTTTTAGTATTTAATTTCCTGTAAGCTTTAATTCTCCTGGAGTAGTTAAATTGTTCTTAATTGCATTTTCTCTTAACTTTAAATACAATTCCGCATTTGTGGAATCATAGTAAGGTTGTACAAAAAAGACACCAATTCCAAGAACCATTGCCCCTAGAATATACCAACCCAAAAACGATAAGTCCAATATGAATATATTCCATTTTTCTCCCTCTGTCATCTGTTGGCTTAATTGAAGGGCTCTTTTATGTCCAAGATCTGGATTATCGGCCAGTATATATGGAACCATCCTATAAGAATAAGCTTTAATAATTCCTGGAATTATCAATAATAAAGTCCACAAGAAAACATAGATACTTCTTATTAACATGGTCATGAAAACATTGAAATAACTTTTTTCTTGAAAAACGAATCCTAAAAGTCCAAGATTAGAATTTCCCTGAGATAATTCAATAAAATATTTTCTTCCTCCAACTTCAAGGATATAACCAATAAATATTCTTAAAACTATTAAAAGTAAAATTACTCCTCCAGCAAGGAAAAATAGCTCTGCATCTATATTAACAAAACTTCCCCCACCAGAACCTCCAGCTCCACTTCCTAATTCACTTCTGTTATGACTACCACCTGTTATTAAAATTATTAAACTAACTAAAAAAGCGGGCCAGTAATTTCCTTTTAAAATACTTTTTGCATTTGATTTTAACTGAGATCGCTTCCACATTTTTATCACCTTCTTGATTTATTTTCATAGGTATACTTCTTCTAATCCCTTTAATTTCCTTTATAATTATTAAGTTCTTTTCACTTTTTTACTATATAAATTACATAAAGGCCGCCACAAGGGCGGCCCCAATCACAATACATTATATTTATTTCGGAGGGATCTTTATATAAAAACTAACTCCTTGGTCTTCATTTTCAACCCAGATTTCTCCCTCATGAAGTTCTATTATAAATTTGGAAATTGCTAAACCTAAACCATATTCTCCATCTTCACCTTTTTGAAACTTTTTAAATATTTTTTCTTTGATTTCCTCTTTAATCTTCGGTCCATCATTATAAACCTTAATTACTATATCTTCATCTTCTCTATATAATTTAACCTTTACCTTGTTTTCAGCATATTTTAATTGGTTGTCAAATATATTATCAAGTACTACCTCTATTTTTTCTCTATCACATTTTGTAGTAATCTCGGTTAAATCTAATTCCCAATCCAGTTCAACATTCCGCCACTCAAATCTATTTACTTTTTTCAAAATCAATTCGTTTAATTTTACATTCTCCAGTTGAAGAGATTGATTAGCTAAGTGGTCCATCTTTGTAATATTAAGAAGGGAATTAACCCTTTTTTCCATCTTAAATGTTTCATCTTCCATATTCTGTAAAGTTTCATCCATCTCTTCTTTTGGAATTATTCCATCCATAAGTGATTGAATATAGCTTCTAATTACCATAATTGGTGTTTTCATTTCATGCGAAGCTTCTTGTAAAAATTCCTGCTGTTTTTCATTTCGTTCAATAAGTTGTTGGCGCATCCAATCTATCGTTTCACCTAACTTACCTATCTCATCACTTCTATTTAATTCTACAGGTACATCCCATTTTTTGTTAGCTATATTTTTAACTTTACCTTCTAATTTTTTAAGAGGTCTAGTTAAATATCTAGTTAATAGCAATGAAGCTAACCAACTAACACCTGTAATTATAAGTAGTAATTTTATTAACTGACTAAATATTATTTCTACTAAATTATCCCTGTAAGCACTTGATATATATGAAACTAAATAGAAAGGATTCCCCTCTATATTTACTTTTCTAATTAGATAAAACAACTCACTTTCCTCAAGCTTATGTTCATAATTTTTCACCTTTTTTGATTGTTTAAGAGCATCTTGCACAAATAATTCTCCATACTTAACAGGAGTATTGCTTCCAACCATCATCCCTTCAGGAGTTATTAAAGTGTGCCTGACTATTCGAAAAGGTGGTGTATTGAGTCTATTATTTTGATTGGGAATAGAAAAATAATTATCAAATAACTCTTCTTCGATATTACCATAATTGATTAAATATTCTTGGGCATCTTCTAGGCGAGCATATGTTTCACGTGTAAAAGAACTTCTTAAAACAATGGGTATAATAATAGATACAATAATAGCAGTTCCACCTAAAATAACACCCAATATTATCCAAATCTGAATTGAAAGGGGTTTATCTTTTAAATTAAACCTCATTTTGCCACCAACCTGTAGCCATGGCCATAAATAGTTTCTATCTTTAATTTCGGCATTTTTTTCCTTAATCTTCTAATCAAATCATCTACTACCCGATCTGAACCAAAGTAGTCTCTACCCCATACGTTGTTTAAAATTTGTTCTCTTGTTAAAGCATGGGATTTATTATTAAGAAAATATTTAAGCAAATCAAATTCTCTTGAAGTTAGGTCTATATTTTCTTGTCCATTATCCTTTATCTTAACATTTCTCGCCTTTAGGTTAATTATATAATCACCGTATTCAATAACCTTTTCTTCTTCTTTTTCACTATAAACCCTTTTAAAGAGATTTTTTATTCTAATAATCAGTTCTCGGGGTGAAAAAGGTTTCGCAATATAGTCGTCACTACCCTTTTCTAAACCAGTTATCCGATCTAAGTCTTCATCCCGGGCAGAAATAAATATTACAGGGACTTCAGGATCATCTTCTTTGATTTTATCAATTAACTCAAAACCATCAATATCCGGTAACATTATATCTAATACCCATAAGTCTGGTTTCTCAGCTATAACTTTTTCTGCTGACAAACCATTTTCGAAAGATTTTACAGTCCAACCTTCATTTTTAAGATAGGAAGTTAGAATTGAATTTAAGTTTTTATCATCTTCTACTAAATATACTTTATAGGACATGTTTTCACCTTCTAAATGTATTTATTATTCATAACTCAATGCATCAACCGGATCTAATTTAGAAGCCCGATAAGCGGGATATATTCCAAAAAACATCCCGACAACAAGAGAAAATGAAAAAGCCAAGGCTATTATTGAACCAGACATGATAAATGGCCATCCTCCAACTTGAGCTATGAAATAGGCAGCTAAACCACCTACTATTATACCTATAATACCACCAATACTGCTTAATGTTAAGGATTCAATTAAAAATTGAAATAATATATCTTTCTTTTTAGCACCCAGTGCTTTTCTGATTCCAATTTCTCTGGTTCTTTCAGTAACTGAAACTAACATGATATTCATTATACCAATTCCACCAACTAATAATGAAATCGCAGCAATACCACTAATCATCAATTTCATAGTGTTAGTAGTATCATTAATTGTGGTTAGTAATTGGTCTTGGCTGAATATATTATATTCCTCATTTTCCGCAATATAATTATCCAGTAAATATTTAATTTCTTCTAAAGCTTGATTAGCTGTTTCACTTGAATTTGCCTGGGCTACAAAGTTACTTACATAATTACTGTTACTAACCTTATTCATAAAAGTAGTAATCGGTATATAAGCTTGACCATTTAAATTTCCTGTAATTCCTCGCCCTTTATTTTCCATAACTCCTATAACTTTAAAAATATGAGTGCGTTCATTAATATTATACTTTACTTTTTGACCTATTGGATCAGATTCTGGAAATAATTCTGGAATTAATTCTGATCCCAATACTATTACATTAGTACTATTATCTACATCATAGTCCGAAAAAAATATTCCTTGTTCCGGATAATATTTATTAATTGATTGGTAGTCTTCCTCAGTCCCTAATACATTAGCTCTGAAATTATTATTTCCTTTGATAAATAAACCGCCGGCACTACCAGTAGGTACTACCCTTTTCACATGAGGACTGTTTTTTTCAATTTTTTCACCTAACTGTAGTGTGAATAAATCAGTAGAGGAACTACTTATACTTCCTCCCCATCCTCTGCTTACTCCTGGACTAATATTAATTAAATTTGATCCTAGATCAGATATTTGTGAAGTGATTTGTGACTGGGAACCAGAAGCTATTGAAACAACTGCAATTACAGCACTAACTCCTATAATAATACCTAGCATCGATAAAAGAGTTCTTAATTTATTGGAATAAAGACTTTGAAAAGCAATCTTTATTGTTTCTAAGATCATGATGGTACATCCCTTTTAATCCGTCCATCCACAAGTTTTATCGTCCGTTCTGCATAAGCTGCTATATTATCTTCATGTGTCACTAATATTATAGTATGCCCTTGATCGTTTAATTTTTGTAAAAGATCCATAATCTCTTCTCCGGTTTTTGTATCTAAGTTACCGGTCGGTTCATCTGCTAATATTAAGGAAGGATTATTAGCTAAAGCTCTTGCTACTGCGACACGCTGTTTTTGACCACCTGATATTTCATTTGGATAATGATCCATTCTATGTCCAAGGCCAACCTTATTCAATAGATCTTTTGATCTCTCAATTCTTTCTTTTTTACTCATTCCACTATATATTAAAGGCATTTCTACATTATGAAGCACGGTAGTTCTACCCAATAAATTAAACTGTTGGAAAACAAAACCTACATCTTTATTTCGTATTTGGGCAAGTTCCTTTTCACTTGCTTTAGAAATATCTTGGCTATTTAAACTATAGTAACCTGAAGTTGCTTTATCTAAACAACCAAGAATATGCATCAAGGTCGATTTTCCCGAACCGGAAGGACCCATTATTGAAACCAATTCTCCTTCATCTATTTCAAAAGAAACATCTTTGACAGCCTCTACTTCTATTTTACCATTTTTATATATTTTTGATATATTATTAACTTTAATCATTTTAGTTACCTCCCCGCGGAGGTCCTGAGAAATTATTTGATCTATTCTGAGCATTATTTGTATTACTATTACCTGCACTATTGACAACTATTTCTTCACCGGCTTTCAACCCGGACTGAATAACAATTCTTAATCCATCTGTTAAACCAGTTTCAACTTCAACTAATTTAGTTTTTTGATCGATAACTTTCTGTACCATCTTTTTTCCTTCTCTATTAACAATGGCAGTTACAGGTACTATAATTTTATCATTAACAAATTCAGTTATAATTTCCATGTCAGCTGATAACCCAGGTTTAAAGGAGTTATTAACTGAATCAACTAAAACTGTTATTGGAACTGTTACTACCCCACTGGTGCTTACAGCTTTTGAACTAATTTCAGTCAACTGACCTGTCAGTTGTAACCCGGGTAAAGCCTCCATGCTGATCTCTACATCTTGACCAACTTTAAGATCAGCTAATTCACTTTCATCAATGTTAGCTTTAACTTCATAATTGGAGTTGTCAATTAAAGTTGCCACTTTTTGACCGCTATTTATATAATCTCCTTTTTGCACTGACAATTCAGTAACAACACCAGAGAAGGGAGCTTTTAATTGTGTTTCTTCCAAATTTTCTTGAGCAATTTCATAATTTAATCTTGCTTCTTTTATAGCGTTTTGCGAACCATTAATTTGAGTGTTTTTATAATTGTTTTCTGCTCTTATTAACTCAAGTTTTGTTTTGTTATTTTTCAATTCTATTAATATATCCCCTTTTGAAACAGTATCTCCTTCTTCTATATTCACTGACGCAACTGTTCCCTGGGTAGAAAAAGATAAGGCTTGTTCTTTAATCGGATATATATTACCACTTACCGGAATGGTTTTTTTCATGCTTCCAGTAGTTACTTCCATAGTGTTTTTTTCATCTATTTGTTCCTTTTGATTAACCATATTTTTTTGGTAATATCTAGTATATCCAAAATATCCACCCGCAAATACTAAAATAACAAGTATTGTTATAAGTATTTTCTTTTTCATTAATTGTGAACCTCCTGAACCACACTAGTTGGTTCTGTCATAATTAACAATTCTAATTTATTTATAAATAGATTATCATTAGCGCGTTTTAAATTAATTTGTGCAGTTTTTTTATTCAATCGCTTATTTGTTAAAACATCTTTTTCTATAGCTCCACTTTCATATTGACGAGAAGTTATATCTACCTCATCAACTGCTTTATTATACAATATTTTATTTTTCTCTACATCCATTTGAGCTAATTCTACTTTATCAATTAATTTATCTAAATTTTTTTCCGTTTCTAGATAAAGATTGGTTAAGGTAATTTCTTTATTTTCTATTTCCTGTTTTTTATTTTCTATTTTTAATTCATTGATCCCACTATCAAATATATTATAGTTTATATTCAAGATAGCAGAAAAATCAGTTTGATTGTCATAACTGCCCTCAATACTAACTTGTGGGGAATCTTCTTTTTTAAGCCAATTAAGTTCCTTTTTAAGATAATTTTTCTGATTGATATTAGTTATAAATTGACTACTTGTTTTTACTATATTCTCTATAGTTTTTTCTTTATTTAACTTATCCAATTCTAAATTATTGGTTTTTTCTTTTAAATCATTTAATACTTTATTGTCAGTATTCAAATCCATTTCAACATTTTTTTCTAACTGAAGACTATTCATTAAAGAAGTCTTCAATTGAGAATACTGCTGTTCTACTTCCTTTAAATTATATTCTGCATCTTTAAGATCAGCTTCACTCTGCAATAATTCTTGCTGTCCTGCTTCATTGATTTTAGCCTTTTCTATTAATTCGTTATAATTGTTTTCAGCAAGTTCTAGTCTATCTTTTAAAATATTAATATTTTCTTCTAATCGTACTAATTGTAAATATTTATTGAGCCATTCTTTAACTAATTCTGCTTTTAAAGTATTAAGTTCCTTTTTTTGTTGGTTCAATTGATTATTTAAACTTATTAAACCTTTTATATTCTCGGAAGGTAAATTAGGATAAATATCCATATTAATATTCATACCATAAATTATTTCTGATCCATCGAAGTCATATGAAACGGTAGGGTTAATGTTTATATTATCATCAGATAATTTATTATTTAGTGAAATATTGACTTTATCATTAACTCTCTCAACACCAACAGAATCTTCTTCTACTAAAACTTTATTTAAACTCAAATCCGCTTGCCAATCACTACGGGATTTATATAATTCAATATTTCTTTTTGTGGTTTCAATATCATTTTCTAACTGTTTTATTTCTAAATTATTATTTAAGCCCTTTTTAATCAATTCTCCTAAACTATATTCTGCAGCATGAATTCCAGTTGATAGGGTCATTAATATTACTAATGTGACTAATAATATACTCAAATATTTATTTTTCATCTTCTAACACCCCAGCTCCTGGATTCATAAATTGTTTAATTTTTAGGGCTTGGGTATAGTACTGCATATAAGAATTATATAATTGATATTCAGACTTTAATAAGGATATTTCTCCTTCAAAAAGTTCATTATCTGTTATTAATCCAGCTTTATTCTGTTCCTTTAAAATCTCATAGGTTTCACGAGCACTCTTTATCTTATCTTTATGAAGGTTGATATTATTTCTTATATTACTTAGTTGATTAGATAATTCCCTGGCTTTATTTTCCAAATCCTTTTTTTGTTTATCTAACTCAAGTTTTGCAATTTTCACTTTATTATCTGTAATTTTTTTATCCATTTCTGATGAAGAAGTAACTTCTTTTCTCTTCTGATCAGTTTTTGTTAACTCAAAATTTAATTGGGTTAATTTTAAATCCCAACTATTATCCAAAGCCTTTTCATAGATTTCTTTTTCTTCTAGGTCAAGATATTCAGGTTCATTTAGTTCAACCAATTTTAGGTCGCTATTTTTATCAATACCTAGTTTTATTTTGAATTCTGTTTTTAACTGATTATATTCATTTTTTAGTTGTTCACGTTCTTGGATAAGATCATTTAACTTTATCTGTTGTTCTAAAATATCTAGTTGGCTTTTCTCACCAACTTCATACTGTGCTTTAACTTCATCTAAACGATTTTCATTTAATTTTATTTGTTTATTTAATGTTTGAATATTTTTATCTTTTAATAGTATTTCGGTATACTGTTGTAATGTTTCTAGTAATAAATTATTTGCGGTATCAATATAACTTTTTTTAGCAGCAGCTAAATTATATTCAGCCTGTAGTTCACTATAGTTTGACTGGTTTAATAAATTCTCTGCTTTTTTCTTTTGATATTGGATTTCCTTATTATCAAGATCCTTTTGTGCAATCTTTAAAGATGTATTGTCTTCTAATGTCATCTGATACGCTTTTTCTAAATTTAGCTCAATACTTTGAGCAAAAAGTGTTGGTGAAAAAACTAATACTGTTATCAAAATTAATGGTATAATTTTAAATCTCTTTTTCATTTTCGTTACCTCCCGCTATCCTCTTAAACAGATTTTATTTTATAAATTACTTAAAATTATCACATAAATATGTGAAATTATGAGAAGAATATATAATTTAATTATAAGGGATAAAAATTCATATTTTATTATTATAATATTAATATTTTATTAACTAATAATATCTTGCATTAAAAATCCCCAATCTATAGATGGTATGATTGGGGATGATTTCTATAGCCATTTCTTTTTCTTGAAAAAATAAATCATATATAACCCTATTATTAACATCACAATCAAGATAATGAAATAACCGTTTCTTACAGTAAGTTCTGGCATATATTCAAAGTTCATCCCGTAAATACCAGCAATAAAGGTCAGTGGAATAAATATTGTTGCAATAATAGTTAATACTTTCATTACTTCATTCATCTTATTACTTATACTTGATAAATAGATATCAAGCATACTGCCCAACATATCACGCAAAGTTTCCACTGTCTCAATAACCTGAATAGTATGATCATAGACATCCCTCAAATATAATTTTACGGTCTGACCCATAAACTCGTTATCATCTTTTTCTAATCTATTTACGACCTCTCTTAACGGCCATACTGACTTTCTTAAAAAGATCATTTCATTTTTTAAATCATATAAAGAATGAAGAGTATCCTCTGACGGGTTTTTTACCAATTCTTCTTCAATATCTTCTATCCTATCACTAATCTTTTCAAGTATTATAAAATAATTATCTACTAATACATCAATCAAAGCATAAGCTAGATAATCCGCTTTCATATTTCTGATCTTACCTTTTTCATTTTTTAAACGCTGCCTAATTGGATCAAAAACATCTCCGGGTTTTTCCTGGAAAGTAATTACAAAACCATCTCCTAAAACTAGGCTAATCTGTTCAGATTCAATTTCTTCTTCTGCTTCATTGTATTTTAACATCTTAGCTACTATATATAAAAAGTTTTCATGTTCCTCAACTTTGGGCCTCTGATGGGCATGAAAGATATCTTCTTGAACAAGGGGATGAATATTATATTCGGAACTAAGTTTCGTTATAATATCAATATCTGATAATCCTTCTATATTTATCCAGGTTGTTGTATCAGTTTCTTTAAATTTAAAACTTTCCTCTATATCTTCTATTTCTTTTTCTGTATAATTATCTTTATCATAATCTATATAACTAATCTTTACTTCTTCTTTTGTTTTTTCATCAGAATATGAAAGATAACCAGGTGGTTGACCTGCCCTTTGAGCTCTTCTTTTTGATAATTTCCCGATTCTTTTCATTTAGAAACCCCCTTTTTTTAACTATTTTTTTTATCTTTGTCCCCATCTTTTAAATCACTATTTTTTAATTCTGCTTCTTTTTTAATATCCTGATATATCTCTAAAATCTCTTCTCTATATTCTTCTTCTGATTCAATATGTCCCCAACCCATGTGGAATTGAAAAACTCCGTCATAGCCTGGTACATGATAAGATTGAATTAAGTGGGGAATATCCCTGTCTTTTAAAACATCTTCCATAATGTTTGCCTCAATTTCATTATCAAGCACTACAATTTGTTTGAATTCTGACATTAATTAACCCCCTTCATCTCAAGATATTATTGGAGCCCGTCATATATTCTATTTAATATCTTTTTATATTTTTCATCGATAATTTCTTCATCAAATACTAAGATTTCATTATTTTTTATAACCCAATTCCCATCTATCATAACATGCTTAACCATATCAGAACGGCTATGCAATAGAATATTATTAAGCATATTAGTATAATCATTAGTTTTAATTAATGGCCAAAGCCGGCTGTCATTTTTATCTATAAATTGCAGGTCCGCCTTATAATCAATATCAATCAAACCAATTTTCATTTCTGGAGCAAGAATCTTATGGGCATTAATTGTAACCATCTTAAAAATATCTTCAGCTTTATATTTATCTAATCTTGAATTAATCTTAAGAGCATAGTAGGAATTTCTCATCACTTCCCTTAAATCACTCAATAAAAAATCAGTTCCTAACATTATATTAATACCAAACTCTATAAATTTTTCTATCGGAGCATTTCCACCCCCACTCCAGTAATTAGAAACAGGACAATATACAATAGAAGCATTCCTATCAGCAATTATCTCGATATCTTTTTTATCAACCTGGGTACAGTGAAAGAGGAGGGTGTTTTTATCAAGTAAGTTGAATTCATCAAATAATTCAACGGTTGATTTTAAATATTTATCATAAACGATATTCTTTCTATTATTAGTTTCTAAGCAATGTGTCATTCGAAGGGAAGGTATTCTATCTTTTCTCTTCTGGAATTGAGGGAGAATACTGTTAGTGATATTCTCTTCTTCAGGAAGGTGTGTACAGTATTTTACATACTCATCTGATTTTTGGTAGTATGATTCTATTTTATCATAGACATCAATAACTCCTCTTAAATTTGAGGTTTTTAAGGCTTGAACGGTCCATGGTATGACATTTTCTATATCAGATTGTCCGGTTTCAACTAGGGTGGTTATACCCTGTTTTAAATATTCTG
Organism: Halanaerobiales bacterium; assembly: GCA_021736945.1. GTDB lineage: Bacteria > Bacillota > Halanaerobiia > Halanaerobiales > M55B127 > M55B127. Next base: position 20,821 of record JAIPEX010000006.1, read on the forward strand.
CATAGGCTTTTAACATTAATACTTTAAAATCTTTTTCATTAATCTTCTCATCTAAATATTTAAAACCTTTTTCTTGCAGCCTACCTTGGCTATCTTTAGCAAACCATTCTGAAAGGGCTTTGTCTTTAAATAGACCTCTAAAAAGCATGGAGGGATTATGGGTATGCCCATTTACAAAGCCGGATATAACGAGAAAATTACTACAGTCAATAATTTTATCAATTTCATATTTAGATTTATTAAGATCACTACTAATGTTTATTATAATCCCATCTTCTATTAATAAATCACCAATTTTAAAATCATAATCTTTAGTTAAATATGTACAACTTTTTAGTAATTTAATCATCTCAACCTCCGCTATATTCTATTTTTTATTGATTTTTATTACTCCATTTCACTGCCTTATTATCTATTTCGGCAATGAAGTCATTTTTTCCTTCAATATATTTGTTAATATCATGATAATATTTATCGGCAAGAGTTTCTTTTAATTGAGAATATTTACGGGCTTCTTTGGGGTGAGCTCTCATATAATCGCGGAAGTTTAAATGTCTTTTGATTTCCTTATCGCCTTTTTGGAAGATATGGACATGGTGTGTTCTATTATTTCCACCTTTCTGAAAAAAACGGCGATTTTCAATACCAAACTCACCCTTTGGTTCATAGCCAAGGGCTTGCATTGAGTCATTATATCTATCTACCTTATTAATATCTTCAACCACAACCAAAATATCAATAATCGGTTTGGCTTTAATATTGGGAATTGCTGTGCTACCTATATGATAAATTTTTACAATAATATCATTTAATTTTTTTTCTAGTTTATATTTTTCTTTATTATATTTGACTTTCCAATTTTCGTTATAGGGTTTTACACTAATTTTCCTTTTATCCATCTAAATTACCCCTCAATATCTAAAATCTTTTTTGATCTAAATCTTTTAAAGAATCAGTTATCAATAATAAATACCTATCATTTAGATCTTGATCGAACATTATTTCAAAATAGAGGCTTTTTAATATGTTTTTAATATTAAAAATAAGTGTATCATATTTATTGCGATCTTGGATCTTTTCAAAATTAGTTAGTTCCCTAAACCATTTATTTATTGATTCATTATCTAAATCAGGGTTTTTTATTGCATTCTTAACTGCACTAGCAATTCTTTCATCTTCTTCGTTGAAATAAATATAGTTTTTAATATGTATTTTACTAATCACAGCTTTTAATAGTTTCTGTAATAAATTTTTATTCGCTTTTTTACTATTAGCTATTTCTGCTAAAATATCTGCACCATGAGCAGCAGCATGAGCCCAACCTTTTTCTTTTACATATCCCCTCAAGTCTTTTTCCTCTCTAAAGTATTTAAATACTTCAGAAGCTGTGGTCTGAAACTCAAGCTTTTCAAGATAATCTTTTTCATTATCTTTATGAAATAATACAGCTAAAACTAAAGCTGAAAAGGTTCTTGTAAAGACAGAATCATCATTACTTTTTCCTATTTTATAATAAAGGTGTTTATCATCAATGCAAATATTTAAAATCTGTTTTAACTCCTGGTTATCATACACATCATCCATAATCCAATTCGCTAAAATCATATATATGAGATCATCTCTTAATTCAGGGTCTAAAGCTCCAATATTATCTAACATCTTATTTGTTAGATATTCATAATCAATATTATCTGTTATCTTATATTCGTTTTCTACCACTTTTTTTAATTTTTGCTTGAGAACTGTTTTTTCCATTTATATATACCTCCAGCTGATTTACTCATTTGCATACAGAATAAACTGCTGCTTCATCTCTTTTGTAAATCAGATTAAAGTTTCTAAATCCACTTTCGGCTAATATCTGCTTCTGGGTTCTAATAGAAAAAGGTAAATCTATATGGTATTCTCCATTTGTTTTATCAGCAGTGTTTTTTTCTACATTTTTTAATATCTTTTGTTCTTTGGTTTCTTCAACAATATAATCTCCTTCTATATATTTACCAGATTCCTTTAAGGCTTTATAGATATTTTTATATAGTTGAAGTTTTTTAGTATATTTCAAATGATGGAGGGTCATCACTGAGACAATATAGTCATACCTATTTTTTTCTAATGAAATTTCCAGATAGGACCCAGCTCGGGTTTCAATTTGATCTATTTTAGATCTATATTTTTCTTTTAATTTATTAAGCATCTTTTCAGACAAATCAAGACAGAATAATTTTGCATGGGGAGCTTTTTGGAAAATATATTCCAGTTCGAGGCCAGTACCACAACCGATATCCAATATATTTATGATTTGACCAGTCTTTAATATTGGATTTCATGTGAGAATCATACTTAGCAGCTCTTTTATTAAAAAAATCTTTCATCTTTTCAATTTTCTTTGCCACTTATTTTCCACCTTGGTTATAATAAGACTATTAATATACTTCATCAATAACAATATTAAGATTATTTAATAAGTCCATTGTTTCTACCATTTCATTACCTTCTGCATCTTCGACTATTCTCAAAATAGGACGGGTGGGATAATTAGAGTTTTGTTCTTTAACTATTGCCTTCTGTCCATTACTTAGCCTTACCATGGTTCCATTAGGATAGATTGCTAAATTTCTGACAAATTTGTCTACAAAATAATTATCAAACTTTTGGTCAGAGTTACTCATTATATAACTAATAGCTTCATGAACCGGCCATCTTTTACGATACGTACGATCACTTGTTAAAGCATCATATACATCAGTGATTGCTACTATTTTGGCAAAATCATGTAATTCATCCCCACTTTTTCTCCGGGGATAGCCAGAGCCATCAAGCCTTTCGTGATGAGATAAAATCGCAGCTTTAGATACTGGACTTATTTCGCGAGCATCTTTAATATAATCATAGCCAAGCTCAGAGTGATCTTTTACTATCTGGTATTCCTCATCGTTAAGTTTACCTTCTTTAAAAAGAATCTCGGGTGGAATCAAAATTTTACCAATGTCATGTAAAATAGCTCCTACCCCTAATTTATTTAAATCTCTCACATTATAATTTAAAGATTTACCCAGTATGATTGAATAAACAGCAACATTTACTGAGTGTTCATAAGTATAGTCATCAAAATTCTTTATATCAAGCATATTTACTATTATATTATCTGAATTATTTAGTATATCATCTACGATATCAGAAACTGTATCTTTTATTTGACTAACATTAATTGATTTATTAAATCTTATATCTTCCATGAAACTACGGATTTTTTTCTGTCCCTTTTCTCTTAACTCACTTTTTATAACATAATCAACCTTAATGTCAGTTGAATATTTATCTTCCACATATACATAATTTATCCCAATATTTTTTAAGCGGTCCTTATATCTATGAAGATTTTTAACTCCTGTATTTAAAAGTATATTATTATTATGGTATATTGATTTGGCAAGCTTCATCTCCGGTTTAATATCCTCGACAGGTACCAACCTCATTACTTATCACCCTTCATGTTTTCCAGTTATTTGGCTATTAATTAGTTCGTATTATTATTTAAAAATCTTTTTTTATTTTAATTCTTACTTCAGTTATATTATCGTAAAAAATAAAAAAAACTTAAATTGTTTAGAGCTATGTATAGTAAAAATACTATTTAACATTATATAATATCTAAAGAAATATTAAAAGAGCATAATTAAAATTTTAATTATGCTCTGTAACATTACCTTTTAAAATGTCTATTCCATGTGGTATTACATTTGTAATTGCCTCTAAACATTCTTTAACTGCTTTAGGGCTACCTGGTAAATTTACAATTAAAGTATCATTTCTAATTACTGATTTCGCTCTTGATAAAGCAGCTTTTTCAGTGATTTTAATAGTTTCCAATCTCATTAATTCTGCTATACCAGGGGCATCTTTTTCCATCACTGCCGAGGTGGCTTCCGGAGTTACATCTCGAGGCGCAAATCCTGTCCCCCCAGTAGTTAATATTAAATCAATGTCATCTCGATCAGATAATTTAATTAATTCATTTTTGATCTCTACAATTTCATCGGGAATAATATTATAATATTTCTTCTCAGCTCTCAACTCTGAAAGCATTTCTATAATCACGGGACCGCTTTTATCTTTCCGTTTACCTTTAGAACCTTTATCACTGATCGTTAATACTGCTGTTTTAATCATCTAAATCTCTCCTTATAACTTATTCTATTATATTTATCTCACCACTGTTTTTTAAATCATAGCCCTTTAATTCTTTTACTACCTTTTGGAAAGGGGATGATTTTATAATATTAATCAATCGTTTTATCCTTGGGTCGTTAAGACTTTTCTTTTTTAATATTATATCATATTTCTCTTTTTTTATCGGGATGAAATCAAGATCAACGGCTGACGCGGCCGCTCTGATTCCTAACGCCGCATCTGCTGTTCCTTCTGCTACTTGCACAGCTGCTCCCATGTGAGTTAATTCTTCTTTCTCATAACCTTTAATATTAGTTTTATCAATATTATTGGTTTTTAGCAAGTAATCAAGTAACACTCTTGTACCTGAACCACGCTGTCTATTGATAAATTTTATATTTTTTTCTTTTAGACTATTTATATCTTCTAGATTTTTAGGGTTATTCTTTTTTACCATTAAACCCTGTTCGCGATGAACTAGATTTATTACAGCCATCTTTTCATTTTTGAATAAATCATTTATATAGGAAATATTATATTCCCCAGTTTCCGGTTCTAATAAGTGAGCACCTGCAAGTTGGCACTCCCCTCGTTTTAAAGAAACCAAACCAGACATACTTCCGACAGACTGAATATTTAATTCGAAGTTTTCTTTATTTTTCTTAATTTGGTTGATTAGTTTATCAACTGCAAGATCATGACTCCCGATCATCATTAAGTTATTTTTAATCTTACTTTTTGATTTTAAAATATATACATCTGTGAAATCTCCGGAAAATATACCTTCTTTGCTTTCTTTAATCGGCATAACTCCATCAGCATTTATTAGAGAATGCATTGAAGCCGATCCTCTTTTTTGAGGGACTGCTACCAGTTCATTCTCAATTTCTGTTAGATTAACTCTAACAAATTCTTTTAAGCCGGCTGTTGAAGGAATTTTTTTCTTAACTTTGGCTTTTAATTTAATTGGAAGTCCATATTCCAGTCCATACATACTTTTAATTAAGGGTTTTACAAAAAGGTTGAAATCCAATAATGCTGATAAAGGATAACCAGGAATACCTATTACAGGTTTATTATTAACTTCAGCAATAATAAGTGGTTTACCAGGCATTATCTCTATACCATGAACAAGCACTTCTCCCAGTTTTTGGAGAATACTTAATGTGAAATCTTCACGGCCTGCCGAGGAACCAGCAATTATAATAGTCAAGTCATTTTTTCCGTTTGCTTTAATAATATTTTTCTTTATTTTATCATAATCATCTTTAACAATACCGTAATTTGTGGCCTGGCTGCCCCAGTTTTCAGCTGATAATTTTAACATCGTAGAATTAAAATCAACAAGCTGACCTTTTTTGATATCACTCTCTGGACTAACTAATTCACTTCCGGTCGGTATTATCCCAACCTTAGGTTTTTGATAAACCTCTACTTCAGTAACTCCAGCTTCAAGCATTGCTCCTATATCAAATACTTCAATTTCAGTATTAGCTGGAAGAATCAATTGTTGTTTGATTACACTTTCACCAATGCTTCTGATATTATGCCAAACTGGTACACTTTTTATTACTTCAATTTCTTCTTCTGAAATTATTTCTATTTCTTCAATTTTAATAACTGCATTAAATTTTTGAGGGATAGAGTCTCCAGTGTCTACATATGTAAAATCTTTCCCTTTTTCCAAGATTACAGGTTTACGCTCACTTGCATAATTTGTTTGGTCCGCCTTTACAGCTATTCCATCCATTGCAGAGGCATAAAAATCTGGTGCAGATTTTTCGGCATAAACTGCTTGAGCAGTTACTCTATTTTGAGAATTTTTGGTTTTAACTTTTTCAGTTTTTAACTCATAATCTTTAAAATGTTCTAGTAATAGTTTTTGAGCTTTCTCTAAAGAAGCTTTTTTTAAATAAATATTACGTTCCATTAATATAACCTCTTTCTAATTAAAATATATTATTTCAACATTAGAACCTTTTTTAAGACCCTCATTTTCACTCTCTATTTCTATATACCCATCAGATTCAATAAAGATTCTCATAAAACTAGACTTGCCTAAAATAGGATCGGCATAAACTTTACCGTCTTTATGTATCTTTTTAACCGGTACTGCTTCTTCCCGCCCCCGATCTGAAGATAGATTTCTATTTAAAACTGCTGACTGTCTAATTAAGTCTTTTTCAATCTCACTTTCTATAATTCCTACCTCATATTCTCCACAAATTGTTTTAACTAAAGGTTTTACAAACTTATTTGTTATCATCCAGGCTGAACCAGGATGTCCGGGTAAACCCATAATAGGAGTTTGATTAATCTGCCCCAAAATTGTTGGTTTACCTGGTTTAACTTTTAATCCGTGGATTAATACTCCCGGCTCTCCTAATTCATTAATTACATCTACTGTAATATCTTTTATACCAGCTGAACTTCCCCCGGATACAAGGATTAAATCAGCCTCTAAATGTTTTTCAATACTTCTTTTTAGTTCCTGATAGGTATCTTCGATGATACCTTCTTTTATAACATCAGCTCCCACTTCTTTAAGGAGGGAACTAATTGTATATGTATTTATATCTCTAATCTGCCCGAAATTCATCTCCTCTTCCGGAGAAATTAACTCATCACCTGTAGATATGATGGCAATTTTTGGTTTTTTATACACCGCTACATCAATAAGACCTAAACCAGCAAATGCTCCCATATCTCTAGTTTTTATTCTCTTTCCTTTTTTAAAAATTGTCTCCCCTTTTTCAATTTCTTCCCCCTTTTTGATAATGTTTTCTCCTACTCCGGCTGACCTATAAGATTCGATCATTTCATCTGAAATTTGTTCTGTATGTTCAACCATAACCACACAGTCTGCACCCTCTGGAAGCATACCACCAGTAGGTATATAGGCAGCTTCTCCTTCTTTAACTGTTAATTTAGTTTCTTCTCCCATTTCTACTTCTCCAATCAAATCTAGATAAGCAGGCAGTGATTCAGAAACCCCTTGAATATCTTTTGATCTGACTGCATAACCATCTACTGTTGAACGGGGAAAGGAAGGTAAATTTTCTAACGCATTTATTTCTTCTGCTAGAACTCGATTTATGCTATTTTCGAAATTAACCTTTTCTTTTTCAAGCTCTTTTATATTTATATTTTCTCTGATTGCTTCCCAAAATTCGGATGGTTTTTTTAAGTCTAAAAAATTCTGCAATTTTTTGGAAACCTCCCTTTAAATTTCCATATTTTCATATAGGCCGCTTTTAATGACTCTGCCGTCTTCTAAAAGTGTTATATAATCTGCATAGTTTTCAATCTGATATAAGTCATGGGTTATAAGTAAGATTGTTATTCCTTCATCAATTAATTTTGAGAATAAGTTATTAAAGTATCTACTGCTCTCATAATCTAAACTATTATTCGGTTCATCGATAAACAGTATTTCAGGATCTGTTATTAATGCCCGTGCAATAGATGCTTTTTGTCTTTCCCCACCTGATAATTCATTATGAGATTTATCTAATAGATGAGTTATTTCAAGTTCTTCAGATATTTCTCTAACCTTTTTTTCTACTTTTCTATCTTTCATTTGTCTTAATTTTAAAGGCAGTCCAATATTATAAGCTATTGTTCCTTTAAATAAATATGGGTTCTGCCAAATTACAGAAAATCTTCTTCTTAATTCTAATGCCTCTTTTTTATCCTTTTTCACTTTATCTCCTCTATAAAAAATACTTCCTTTAAAATCAGTATCTATCATACTTAATATGTTTAACAAAGTAGTTTTACCACTGCCATTTGGTCCTATTAGAAAATTAAAAGAACCTTCATAGATTTTAATATTTTCTAAATCCAAAACATATTCTTTGTCATAACATTTTTTTATATTATTTGCTTCTAAAATTATATTTCTCATTTTGACTCACCTGACTGGAAAAAATATAGTATAAAATTAATAATAAAAGACAGTGATAAAAGTATTATACCTAATGCTAGGGCAAAACCAAATCTCCCTTTATTGGTTTCCATTGCTATTGCGGTTGTGATTGTTCTTGTAAAGCCTTTAATATTACCACCAAGCATCATAGATACTCCAACTTCACCAATTACTCTTCCAAAGCTTGTTATCAAAGCTCCAATTATCCCATATCTAGCTTCAGAAATGAGCAACCGGAACTTCTGAGACCCGGTTGCTCCTAATGACAAAGCTGTTTTATACATTTTTTCATCAATATCATGAATAGCATTTCTTACTAATGCTACAACTATTGGTAAAATCAGCAAAACTTGACCAATTATAATACCTTTAATAGTAAATAGTAATCCCCACTCTCCCAATACACCTTTTCGGGAGATCATTGAATAAACAAATAAACCTAAAACTACAGTGGGTAAACTTAGTAATGTATTTAATACAGTATTTAAAAAGTATTTTCCTTTAAAATCAATCTTACTAATTAAAATACCTAACGGAATACCAAATAGTGCAGCTAGAAATGTTGAAGTTAGTGATAATTTTAAAGAAGTTCCTACAACATTAGTAACTTCAGAATCTAAACTAAGTATTAAATTAATTGCCTCTTTTAACGCAGAAAAAATGTAGTCCATTTATTATTCATTCCTTAATTTATTTTAAATTTTCAGATGTAATTGCTGATGGATGGAATAAAACTTTGCCGTATGCAGTATACTCATTAATGATTTTTTGTCCTTGCTGAGAAGTAATATATCCGACAAAGGCCATAGCCATCTGATAGTTTACATGTGAATGATAAGCAGGATTAACTGGTATTATACCATAAGGATTAAATAATTCCGGATCTCCTTCTACTAATATTTCTATATCCAAGTCGGAACTATATGCTAAATATGTTCCACGATCAGCTAAAATATATGCCTCTTTTTCATTTGCAACATTAAGACTAGCTCCCATACCTTGACCGGTTTCTATATACCATTTACCTGCAGGTTCTACATTTGCACTACTCCAAATAGATAATTCCTTTTTATTAGTACCAGAATCATCTCCTCTAGAAACAAAGGTGCTTTCTGTGTCAGCAATCTCTTGAAAAGCTTTCTTTGCTTTTTTCATACCTTTAATATTAGCAGGATCTGCTGGTGGACCTAAAATTACAAAATCATTGTACATTACATCTCTTCTGTTTACTCCATAACCTTCTTCCACGAATTGTTTTTCCGCATCTTTGGCATGTACTAATATTATATCTGCATCTCCATTTTCTGCTAAACTAATTGCCTTACCTGTCCCAACTGAGACGACATCCACTCTGATATCAAACTTCTCTTCAAAAGGTGGAATTAATTCATCTAACAAACCCGAATTTTCCGTGCTGGTAGTTGTTGCTAATACTAATTTTTCTTGTCCCTTTACTGTATTGTCTACAAAAACAAAACTCGCTACTAAGACTAAAAGCGACATTCCAATTATTAAAGATTTATTTTTAAACATTTACTAATACCCTCCTAAATTTTTTGTTACATTGTAATTTATTAAATATCATTTTTGTGTGTATTAATTTAGTAAGCTACCCTCCTTTCCAATAACCTATAATTTATTAATTCCATTTGGAATTAATATCAAGAATATACTGGAAAGGCCTCATCTCAAAATAAAAAATCCGATACCAACAAGGCACCGGAAAGAAAAAATATCTCCTTTCCAGAATGGGAGGTTTAAAAGTTTCCTTTTTAAACCCTGTCGGCTATATGACCATAGTGTTTCAACCTTAGGTCAATATAGCTCGAAGATAAAATATTTTTATTTTATTCTCTTAATACATTTCTTCAATATAATACTTTAAAATCCTTGTTAAAAATTTAATTATCTTTTATTAGCTTTAATTTATTTTTTCTCTTTAACTGTTTGATTTCATATTCTCTTTTCATTGCTTTACTCTTAGAATCGAATTCTTTTGAGTAAACCAGTTCAACTGGCCTACGACCTTTGGTATACTTAGCGCCTTCACCCTGATTATGTTGTTCAATCCTTCTTTCTAAATCATTGGTATATCCTGTATAATAGGTTCCGTCTGCACATTTTACTATATATACATAATGCATCTTTTAGAACAACTCCCTATTTAATTAATTATTGCCCAGCCTCTATTTTGAGCATGTTCTAATAGTTTTTGATCCGGTTTTACTGCTACAGGATTGCCCACTTCTTCTAACAGCTCAAGATCATCGATACTATCTGCATAGGCGTATGAGTTTTCCCAGTCCACATCTTTAGATTTGTAGTTTTCTTTTAGTACTTTTAATTTTTGAGAACCGCTTAGAACTGAAGGGTTTTTATTTCCCTGTTTTGAATCGTTAAGAATTGTACTTCCAACTACTTTATCAAATTCTAAACGATTTCCTACGACCTCTAATAATTGGATAAAAGCACCTGATAATAATACTGTTTCATACTCACTATCTTTAAAATCTTCTAAAGAAGAGATCACTTCAAGATTGAAGTACTGTCGGGCTTCTTTTTCAACCTTGAGAAAATATCTTTCTATTTCACTTTGGGACATCCCTGCAAACATTGTCGCAAATCTTTCCATAAACTTAATTTTCATCTCTTCTTTACTCATGGTGGTTAAAGAAGGTGACCTGTATTTGATTAATAACGGCAAAAGTATAACATATAATTTATATAATCTATATTTAGAATAGTTAAACTCTTTCCAGCACTTTATCAAAAAAGGTATTGTTTCTTTTGGAAAGATAGTACCATTAAAATCAAACACTGCTAATTTCAAAAAAATCACAACCTCAATTTATTTTACTTATCTTTCGATACCGTTTCTCGCTTTTACACCATTTTCATAATAATGTTTAATTTCTTTCATTTCTGTAACAAGGTCTGCATGTTTTATAATTATCTCAGAAGCATACCTTCCTGTTAATATTACTTCTATCTCTGGCTTTCTCTTTTCGATTACTTCTATAACTTTTGTAGGAGAAAGCAAGTTGTAATATACGGCTATATTTATTTCATCTAAGATAACTATATCATACTTACCCTCTTTTAAGATACCTTCAATTTTAGCTAATCCTTTTTCAGCTGCATCAATATCTTTTTTATTAGGATCTCTATCAAAAAAACAACCCTGACCGAACTGTTCAATTTTAAAACCTGGTAAATACTGCCCGGCTTTTGCTTCACTATATCTTATATCTTTTACAAACTGCCCCATATATACTTTTTTCCCAGCACAGACTGCTCTTAAAGCAAGCCCTAGTGAGGCTGTAGTTTTACCTTTACCATTTCCTGTATAAACTTGTACATATCCTTTATCCATTATATCACCTTCATTTTTTTCTTTTAATTTTTTTAGTTGTTGTAGTCTCTTTCTGCGCGCTTTTTAATACCCTTTAACATTTCCCACTGCTGTATACCTGCTCCTCCTGGTTCTGTAATCATATAATTCATTAGATCAAAGAAAAAGCCATCTGCAATATCACTCTGCCAGCGTACAATTAATCTGGTTTGATCCTCCTGGAGCTTTTTAAGCTTATATACCCAGGTTATTATATGTTCTCCATCTTCAACACCAGTTAATAAAAAATAGTCTTTTTCTTTCAATTCCTCGACATCAAATGCTATATCAGGTAAAATACTTATTTTATCTCCCTGTTCTAAATCCTGTAATTCCGGTATAATCCTATCAGCAGACCTATTATTTTCATAAAAGTAATTATCTGCTGCCCAACGGTTAATAAAATCCCAATTGTACCATCCAGCCCTTTGATATCCTACCTGGATAAGATATGACCAAACGATATCAGCCGGTGCTTCAATGGTAATTGCCTGCTCGTAAACTGTATCAGGATTTTTAACTAATCCATCCCCCGGCAATGTTTGTCTTCTTTCTGACTTTGTTATTCCTTTGTTAACCCAGATATCCCTTAAAAATAGGGAGTACAGGCTGACAAAAATAATTAATAGTAATAAACCATATACAACAATTTTTTTAAATAATATCATTTTATTCATCTTTCTTCCTCTCTTTAAATATAGATTAATACCAGTATCAAATTCATTGTACTGGCAGATATAAGCCCCGGCCAAATTGTACCAGACTTATAAGCAGTATAGCCTCCTACACAGCCTATCGCTAAAAACGCATATCCAAATATGAATATAATACTTTGCAAAGGAGGCATCATTAAGCCAATTATCAAGTTTGGTACTGCAAACAAACCAGCCTGAATAATAATAGCCCCTAAAGGACTTATTTTCTTTTTGAAATAATGGTATAAGAATCCTCTAAAAAATAATTCCTCACCAAATATTGTTACAAATAGAGTTATTAAAAACATTATGGAATATGATAGTAAACCATTATATCTTGTTAACCAGATAAATGTAGGATCCGGGTTGTCCATGTTTACAGCAATCTCAAGCAATAATTTATAACTACCAGACCATGGTTCAAATATTAGATATATTATTGTTAATATAGCAAAATGAAGAAGAGTATATTTTATGAGCTCATTTTTTAATATCTTTTCTATTCCCAAAACTTGCTTTTTATTTTTGATCAAAATTATTAAGGGAACAACTAACCAGATGAATGTAAAGATGGGCAGTGATGTTTTCATTATTAAAATTATAGTTGTTAAAACTATCAATGCTGCTAAAATCCAAAAGGATACAATCTTTTTCATTTGTACTTCGCTTCATTCCCTTCAACACAATTTTTCACAATCCAAAATTGACATTCACCTGAAAAATCTTTTACAGCTTTTGGTTCTTCAAATTTATCACCTCTAAAAAAATCTTCTATTAGAGTAAAACCAGATTTTTTGAGGGTATTCACCACTTCTTTACAAGTGGGTAAATGAATAAACAATTCACTATTATTATTTTTAGTACTTGTGATTCTGTCCCCATATTCAAATAATCTTTTGTCTTGAATACCTTTCTCCCACTTCTTTTTTTCCTTTTGCCAGAATTCTTTAAATTCTTCACCTCTATTTCTATCATGAGTGGTAAAAAAGAAGATACCACCTGGTTTTAAGACCCTTTTTATTTCTTTTAATGCCTTCACCCTATTAGTTCTTTCAGGAATTTGCATTAAGCCGTTAAAAGAAAAAAGGGCATTGTCAAATTGGTTGTCCGAAAATGGTAGTTCTAAGACATTCCCTTGAATGAAATCTATCTCTAACTTCATTTTATCTCTGATTTTACGCGCTACATCTAGCATTTCTTCAGAAAGATCAAGACCTGTGATTTTAGTATAGCCTCTTTTATAAAGAGCAAAAGTAGTTCGACCAGTTCCACAGCCGAGGTCTAAAATACTTTCTTCCTTTTTAAAATATTTATCAATCACATATACTTCTGATTTCCATAATCCAATATGATGAGTGGCATTTTTATAATTATGAATTGCACTTTTGTATGTATTTTTTATATATTTTTCAATACCTTTTTCCATATCAAACACCACCGATCATCATTTTAAATTAGATTGTAAAAAATTAAAAAGAGTATCGTAAAAATCACTTGCAGCCTTTTTTTCTTTCCACGGAGTATGTCCACAGTTTTTTATTAATTCAAACTGGTAATCTTTGTCTAGTTTATCAAGAGGCTCTTTAACTCCTTGAAAAGGGTGTGGATCATAATCTCCATGGATTACCTTAATCGGACAATCGATTTTTGAAAGTGACTTCATTAATTTGTTATTTTTACGCAGTTGAGCTGCTTCACTCCAGATCTTTTTATATAAATCAATTTGAAAATTGGTCGCATTATTGTTAATCTCTTTGTACTGATATGCATCTACCTTATGCATCAGATCAACAAAACTATTTAACTGTTTTAATTTAACATTTTTACCTTCACTAAATTTTTGTTCTACTTCCTTAAAAAGGTTTTTTTCCTTTTCATCCATCCTATCAAACCGATTCTTTTGTATATTTTTACTGTATTTTTCTTCAAAAGGACCACTACTAATTAAGATTAGACTTTTGACTAATTCAGGATATTGCTCCGTAAAAAATACTGCTAGCCAGGCTCCCCAAGAAAAGCCCACAACTTTTACAGGCACCCGGGCATTTTCTGTTATTATTTTATTAATATCTTTTAATAAAAGTTCAATACTATCTTTTGTTTGCAAATATTCTATAACTCCATACTTCTTGCCTATTTTTTGAGAGAGATATTTCAATTCACCTAAAGCACCTGGTCCACCGTGGAGGGTTATGATTTCATATGGTTGTTTACCGTGTTTTCTATAATTTACCACTATTATCTACACCACCGTCATCTGTTAAATCACTTTTAAATGATTTAACAATTTTTATCTTATTATATAGATATTAATTAAGAATTATCTGTTTATTAAAAATTTATTAATTCGAATTCTTGGAACCAATAGCCATCATTATATAGATGGTCCAGTTTGTTTACTTCTAACTTTTTATTAAAGATAGGACCGTCTAATACCACTGTATGATATTCTCCGTTTTCCCCTGAAGGATCGATACCAATTTCATTAAATTCTTTGATTAATTCTTTATCAATAATTTTACCTAGATATTTTTCATCAAGATATTCTTCATTAACCACAATAATCATGGTCTTAAAGCCTTCTTCTATAAATTCATTTAAAAGTTCTTCTCGCTTTATCTGCCAAAGAGGTAAATATGCTTCCATATTTGCTGCCTTACAGACCTTTTCTTCCCATTCACGATGACCTTCTAGGTCTATATCACCGAAAACTCCGGTTCCAATTCCTTCTTTATGTAAGTCCTTTAAAGCCCCTATAAATGTTTCTTCATAATTATCCCAGCTGGTTCTTCTGGTTTCTAAAGAAATATTTAAAGCCTCTGCTTGAGCTTCTAAGACAGGTAAAGATAAGTTGTGAGAGCGTGATTTTTTACCTTCTTCACTTAACATATTTAATAGTTTCTTTGGTTTATACTCTGCTTGAATAGCTTTATATAGAGCTAGTGCAGAATCTTTACCACCACTCCAAGAACAAAAAAAGTTTTTCTTCATTATTAGCTGTCACTCCTCTTTAAGAATCTCTTCAGTATATACTTTCATATCATAACTGTCATTATTTTCATTATATATTTCAAAGCCTGCTTTTTTATATAGTTTAACAGCAGGGGTATTATCCTTGTCTACATTTAATTTTATAAATTCTTTATTATAATTGTAATTTTCAATTCCAAACTTCAAACCTGCTAACAAAAATTCTAATCCTAAGCCTTTTCCTACATATTTAGGATTTAAAGCTAATCCAATTTCCATTATATTATCAGTAGTATAATATTCGAAAAGCCCAATTATTTCATCTTGATAGTAAACAGCAAAACCTTCACAGCCCCCAGGACCTTTTAGTACAATATCACCATTTTCAAAGCTATCAAAATAGGGATCCATATAGATTTCTTTAACCACACCAGTATACTTCCATTTATCAATTACTCTAGCCTGGTCTATTTTCATGGGTTCAAATTTATAGTTCATTATTTTGTTCCTTCCTTAGTTTAACTTAGAATCTTTCAAAGGTATATTTTGTTATTTTATGAGCTTTCCAAAAGAGATATAACCCTATAGCCAATTCAATTATTTTAGCAAGAAAAGTAGGTAATTCCCTAACTATAGTGAAATTTCGAGCCGAAGAACTTTCTAATATATATTCTATGAAGTCAGGAGCAGCAGTTGCTAAAATTATTATACCGCTCAAAGCAATTATAATTTGAAATAGATTTTTATAATCTATTTCTTTCTCTAGGAGATTTTCGATATGTAAACTCCTATTTATTACTTTTGAAATTTGGGCTGCCTTAAACCAGAGAAAATATAGTATGGTAAAAAATAATATCTTAGATAAGATATAACCAAATTTTGTAACCAGGGCAATTTGATCACTCATCACCATATATGTACCTGAAAATAAATCGGTTCTTATAAACTCTACAAAAAAATAGATTGCCATTAATTTAAGAACAATTAGAGTGATCTTTTTCAATCACATCATCTCCTTTATCAAGCTACCAGACAAATGGTATTAATCGATAGGTTTTTTCCTTATACTGACTGTAACCTTTTAAGTTCTCTTCCAAAAAGTCCTCTTCTAATTCGATTCTTTTTAAAAAACAAAAAATTACTAACACAGAAAGTATTAGAGAATAGTATGCATTTAAAATTAAGGGGAATCCTAGTATTTGGATAATGTTTCCTAAATAAGCAGGATGTCTGATATATCTATAGAAACCACTATCTACAACATTATGTTTAGACCAGGTTTCTATATCCCTTGAAAAATACTGACCCAAATATTTAATACTTAAGCCTCGGATAATGATCCCAACAAATACCGTTGTTATTCCTAAAATAGTTAAATATTTATTACTTCTTAAAAAATAGGAATATTCTATTAAAGGAACAATAAGTGCACTGAACCAGGTTATTGAAATAATTGTACTTAAAGTTTGGTGTGTTTTTTTATTCTCAGTTTTTTTGCCTTTGAAGAAAAATTTATCAATAAGTAAGCTGAGAATAACCATGATAAGATAGAAATATATTAGATTTTGATTTATATTACTAACTCTTTCAATGTTTTGCCAGGCATAATAAAATAAGATTATTATTCCAACTTTTGATAAAATATTTATTAAATAGTTCAAAATATCTCTCCCTTAATTCTATAAAATTTTCTCAAAACAATAATATATACGATTATTAACCGGTTTAAATTCGAAATATAGCTTACCTACTTTTTTATAGCCTCTATTTTTATATAAGTTCAAGGCAGCTGGATTCTTTGAAAAAACATCGAGGTGTAAACTCTCATAACCTTCATCTTTAGCTTTCTGTTCAGAAAAATCAAGAACTTTTTTGCCAAGACCTTTTCCTTGATATTTCGGTTTAATTGCTAATAAATGCAAACCTAAAAAGTTGTTGTTTTGCCAATCTATTTCGGACCAAAATTCATCCACTTTGGTATTTAATACAAAAGTTCCTACGAGTTCATTATTTTTTTCAATTTTATACAAATTTCCCTTTTTAATATTTTCTTTTAACAATTCTTGGGTAGGATAATTATCATCCCATTGAAATATTCCTTTGTTTTCTAGATCTTTTCTGCACGTTTTATATAATTCGAATATTTTATCTAATTCATTTTCACTGACTTTTTTATACACTCTACTCACCTTTTTCCATTTTATTAAAAGGAACTTCTCTATGATAGATTTTATTCACATATTCTGTTACATCATCATCTAACTGTTGCGGATATTCATAACCTAAGCTCTTACCAACTTTTTTGGCAGTCTTCTGGAAAAACTCCATCATTTTAAACAAAGCCTGCCAGTTTTCTTCTCTATCATAGCCGGAAAAAGTAGTTTCAAGTTGCTTCCAATCTTCTTCTGAAAGGTATTCCTGAAATTTACTCCCGCATTTGCCGGGGTTAACGGCCCAATTATTTTCTACCCCAATTAACCATTCTACCATTGGCTGTATGAGATTGAATTTAATAAAATAATCCATGTACTTCATGAAATAGAACTGATCTCTCCACAGATATTTCGGTATGTATGTTATATTCCACCAAAAATCATTTACAGTTTTTCTATACTGTTCTTCTGATGGTATTTTAGTCTTAAATGCTTGATAAGTAGGTCGTTTTAATTTATCAGTTATATTATCTTTATCATAAAGTACTTCATAACCTATATCTAGATAATCAGGTAGTTTATCATAGGTAGTTAATTTTTTGATTAATTTCACTGGCCAGATACTGAAATCTATTCTGATATGATCTTGATATAAGACGAGTCTAGTATATGTTTTAATTTCTTCCAACTTAAAGTTGTCATTAAAAGAAACCAAAATATCTCCGAATTCTTTTCTCCATTCCTTTTTATTAATAAATTTTTGAGGATTATCAGTAACAATAACCAAATCAAGGTCAGAAAAAATATCAGTTTTGGCATGAGGGTTGACTTTGGAACTTGTTATTAATAGGGCTTTTATATCATTGTTATTTTTAGCATACTCTATAACATCTTGTAAAACCTCTTTCTTATCTCTCACTGTAGTTAATCTCCCTTATAGTTAAGTTTTTCTATTCATTTTTCTTACCTTTTAGATCTTCTATAAAAATTTCAATAATTGTTGTTTTCTCAATACCCTTATCTATGTATTTAAATCCTTTTTTCTTAAAGCCGGGAGAAAATTTTAAAATGAATTCCTGCAGCACTTCCTTTTTTTCTTCTCCTTCTACAAAATTAGCCTTACCAATTGCGATGATGCTCTTATATGAAGAAGTAAAGGCAGCAGGTTTTAATTGATAATCTCCTACTACTGTAAAAGAAACTCTGTTGTTATATCTTATGTTCTCTAATTTTTTACCTTCTTGGGCACAATGAAGATAAATTCTATTATTCATATATATGTAATTCATCGGTACCCCATAAGGATAGCCATTTTCACCAATAGTTGATAATATTCCGTACTCTCCTTCACTTAAAATTTTCTGGGCCTTCTCATCTGGTAACTGTTTTTTTTGTCTTCTCATTTTTTTAAACATATTATCCCTCATTAAATGTTATTATTTATTGGATTTTTAACAAGCGCTTCCTTTTCCTTGAAACCATATTTTTTATATAACCCTTGAGCATCTTTAGTGGTTAAATATATTTTTGTGTTTATTAAAACTTTGTGTTTTATAATATTTTTAAAAAACCACTTACCCAAACCTTCGTGCCTGTAGTCTTTATCAATTATAAAATCATATATCCAGCTGGAAACTGTTCGGTCGGAAAGGGCGCGTGCAAAACCAATCATCTTATTATTTTTATAAAGACCAAAACAAATCGAATGTTTTATACTTGTGTTAATCTCTTCTTTGCTTCTTTTAGAAGCCCAATAGGAATTTAGTAGCATTTCATGTATCTTATCATTGTCCAATTTTGTCTTATCATCTGAAATTAATAGATTATCATTTTTAATTTTCATAAAGCTCATTCCTTATTTTATTTTCAAGTACCTCTTTGAATCATCTCATTTTTTCTTTTTGACATGGAAAAGAAAATAATCATCATCTTTAATTTCAAGATCATCAAAACCATAAGTCCAAGTCATCAATCTTAATACCTCATCAGTCGGTATTGGATCTTCCTGTTTATTTTCTTTATCATCATGGTGTTTTTTAATTTCTTCTCTTGTTTTAGAATGTACTATTAAAAATTCTCCACCAATTTTTAAATTTTGATAAGCATTTTTAAAAACCATATCTATTTTTTCAAGATGAGGAATCGTATCGAAAACAACAACAAAATCAAATTTCTTATCCAGCTCCACACTTTTTTCAAAATCAATTCTTCTAATATCTGCTTCAGGATGTATATTTGAAAATTTATCAATCATCTTAGGAGAAATATCTAAACCAACATAATCTTTAAAATGTTTGTCTTTTAAAATCGAATAAAAGATTCCAATACCGGCTCCAATATCTAATACAGATTTGTTTTTGCCTATTTTATATTCTTTAATAACCTCTTTTGCTACTTTAATACTCTTTTCAGATATTTCTTCACCAACATTTTTTGCTTTTTGAACAAAGGTTTTCCCTTCATTTTTATCCATCAATAAGTTTACCTCCTTTTTTTAGAAACCAGTTATATATATTATTAATCTATTCCTGTTTTTCAATGTTTTCTAAATTCATAATTATAGCTTTCTGCATATGAAGCAAATCTTTTTTAGCTTCATATCCGATAAAATAATCTGAGTTTATAATCTCAGTACTGATTTCTTGATCTCTGGTAAAAGGTGGACAGGGATTCACTACACAATCCCCATTCGCATATTTTATATTATCCATATTAATCTGATAATCAATGAATTTATCATATATATCCTCACCAGGTGGCCAACTATCTGTCAATATGATATCTGCTCCTTCCATTCCTTTATCCATTTCTTTTACAATTTTGATTTCCCCGTCCGAATTATCTTTAGCATAGTTATAGATTTCTCCATCTACTTCATAACCTTGTGGGCAAATTTGAGTTAAATTCAAATCTAAAACAGCAGCTGCATTAAACCATGAATTAGATATATTTGCTCCTTCTCCTACAAATACAAATTTTAGTTGATTTAAATTACCTCTTGTTTCATAAAGAGTAAAAAGATCACTCAATACTTCACAGGGATGATATTTAACAGACATCGCATTAACAACTGAAAATTCAGCTATTTCAGCAATTTTTTCTATATTTTTCTGACTGGGAGTCCGAATTATTAAATAGTCCAACCAGTTGTTTAAATACTTAATCTTATCTTCCAAAAGTTCCTCATCATCAAAATTAATTGGGATATTGAGCACATTCGCTCCCAGTTGCTTTAGACCACTTTCAAATGAAATTCTAGTTCTTAAACTAGTCGCTGGAAAAGACGTCACAACAGTCTTGTTTAATAAGGGAGCAAGGTCATTCCCGTTATGATTTTTTATCTTTATTCTTTTAGCATCTGCAAACATCTCATATATATCATTTTTATCTAAATCTCTAATTGTAATTAGATCTTTCATGTTATAAACCCCACCTTGATTTAAAAAATTTGTTAAACTTAAAAATTATATTTATTACCTCTAGTTAAAACAATTCAAAACTATTATCCCTGGTGGTGGCTTAATTCTTCTTGATAATATTCTTCGGAATCAAAATCCCAAATTCTGATATTGCCTGAATCAAGTACTGCTATCCTATATTCTAAATCATCAGCATATACTTTAGTTACATAAATTCTTTTCTCTTCATTTACAAATTTATAGCCTGCTAATCTTAGTTTTTCAACTATCTCCTTATCAGAAGAATAATTACCTTCATACATTTCATAAACAGAACCTTCTTCTATCTTTTCTAAATTAAATTCATCAACTATTGACATTTTAAAACCTCCTAGTTTTAATTTATAATTTTTATTTCTAGCAAAAATTGCTGTAAGGCCTGAGCATTTTTAACAATCTTCATCGTATCTACTAACTTTAAATTATCTTTTCCAGTATGGACTTTGTCCAATATTTCATCCAATAATTCTGCAGTAAAAGCTAAAGCAGGGATACCTTGTTGTGCTAAAATAGCATGTTCTCCCTGATACCATTGCTTACCTGCTTTCATATTGTATTTTTTACTAAAAATATTGTGAGCAGTATCATTAACTGATTGCTCTGTGTTATATAGGGAAAAAGCTGTTTTACCTTTGAAATAGCCAATCCCGTCTATATTAACCCCTAATTTGATATTTCCTAATTTCTCTTTTTCTTTGATAAAATATATCTGCTGGCCGGGGTTTGAATAATAATCTTCCCCATTCAACAAAGCAATTTCAATCGTCTTGTTAAGTTCATTATCTTTTAAAAGGTCAGCTAATAATAAAAGGATAGTTACTCCAGTAGCATTATCAATTGCTCCCGGAGAGTTCTCTTTGCTATCAAAATGAGCAAACAAGGAAATTTTATTTTTATGATGTTTTTCTTTAGTACAAATAATATTTTTACCGTTAGAATCAATTCTTTCTGTATCCAGATGTAGATAAACTTGACTACCAATTTTTTTCTTTAATTTTTCTCCCACAGTATCTTTAATGTAGATATTTGGAACTTGAAAATCTCCATCTTCTATTAATGGAAAAGGGTAAAGTCCTCCGGCAGTATCTTTAGACTGCCCAGTTGCAGCTACAACCGCTTTAAAATCTTTTTCTTCCAGTAATCTTATGATCTCCTGATGTTTTTCAATATTATAGAACGGAAAATTTTTAGGAACCAACTGTTCTTCAGTGAGTTCTCCTGTTAATAATACTACTTTGCTGTTTCCTTTAAGCTTTTTTAATTCTTCTAAAGTAGAAGCATGACTTAAAGGAGCTTTTAGATCAACAGAATGAGAATAAGGACCTATATTTGCTTGGTACTGAACCCCTGCAACTTTAAATATAACATTTTTTCCCTGCCAATCAAAACAGTTAAAATGTTGTTCTTTAATTTCAAAATCTGCTTTTTTCATCACATTCTTTAAATAATCAGCAGTTATCTGATTACCCTGACTCCCCACATATCTTTCCTTGACCTCATTACATAAAAAATCAAGATGATTTTCAACTGTTTTTTTAATATTTTTCGACAAACTGTTCACCTCTTCTTTAATTTGATGAGATCATTTTATTAAAGGGAGATTATTGACACTCCCCGCCCGTTCGTAAATACCACTCACGAACGAGGATTCTTAACTGCTTTAAGCAGTTTCCATGACTGATGTATCGCTGGAATACCCCGCATCATTAAAAATACTAGTATTCCAATCAGCCAAGTAACA
>JAIPEX010000070.1 GCA_021736945.1 Halanaerobiales bacterium
GTTTATTGGACAACTAGCTTAATTTTTAAAAAAATAATATAATCTATCAAAAAGTCCCCCGTGGGTTTTAACCAAAAGGGGCTTATTTAATTAATATAAAATAATAAAACTTAAAAAAATAAATAAATTATTTAATTATATTAATAATTTAATCAAAAAACAAGTGAAATGCCACAAAATAACCTCTTGAAACAGATAAATATAAAGATTATAAAACAAAATATTAAAATTATTAATTAATATATTAAAAATATTAAAAAATCACTTGACAATATTAAAATAATGGTTTATAATGATAATAGATTAACAAATAGGGAGGTGAAAAAAGTGAGAAGAACAAATGAAAAGTATCAAATGATAGAAAATAGAAATAGTAGAAAAGAAATAAAACTAAATAAGAGAAATAAGAGAATTACTGATCAATACATAAATCAGTACTTCTAAAAAAAATCAAAATTAAAAGGAGGTTATAAAATGTTTAAGAAATTAAATAACTTTTTTTCAATAGAAAACAAAGAAGAAAGAGAATATCAAAAAAGCAGATTAAAAGATCGTTCACAAATTGAAAAATATAAAAGCGAAATATTATAAAATAAAAAGGAGGAAATATAAATGAGTAAAATAAGAGGATTTTTCATGATAGAAGATAGAAATGTTCGTAATTTAGTCAGACAAGATAGAAAAGAAAATACAAGACTAGAAACTTATAAAATTATGGGACAATAATAAAGGAGGAAATACAAATATGAATGAAGTAGTAATTAATTCAAGAAATAAATTAATTAATAATAAGAAATTAAATCGTATAAGAGTTAATCATATAAAAAATTAATAGGAAGGAGGTGGAAATAAATGTTAAATTTATTAACTCCTTATACGGTTGAGAAAATTAAAATCAAATACTATTTTTAAAAGCTCCCTTGGTAAAGTTTACAAGAGGAGCTTTTTTTATGTTAAAACTTGTTCTAGAGTTGTTTTTGTTTTATAATGATAACAATCAAATAATAATTTGGGGTGACATATATGAAGTCAGTTAGGGAATATTTATGGTTTAATACTGATCAAAGAGTAGAATTAATTAATATTACCCGCACAGTAGAAGAGGTAGTTAAAGAAAGCGGAATCCAGGAAGGACTTTGTTTAGTTAATGCGATGCATATTACGGCAAGTGTTTTTATTAATGATGATGAAGCTGGCTTACATAATGATTATAAAAAATGGTTAGAAGAACTAGCGCCTCATGAACCTATATCTCAATATGAACATAATGGGTTTGAAGAAAATGCTGATGCTCATTTAAAAAGACAAATTATGGGACGAGAAGTTGTGGTTGCTATTACCGAAGGAGAATTTGACTTCGGTCCTTGGGAACAAATTTTTTATGGAGAATTTGATGGTCAGAGACGGAAACGGGTATTAGTAAAGGTGATTGGAGAATAATGTTACTTGCTATAGAAAAAATTATTTCTTCTTTGGTTACATTACCTGGACTTTTATTATTTTTAAATCTTATAATTTTTATTTATCTTATAAAAATTAGTTATTCTAGTTTTATGAAATTGATTTCAGGGTTAATTGTTGTAATTATGATTATTACTTTTACTGGTTTAGGGGTTCATCTTTTTGTATTACCACTTGAAAACTATGCTAATGAAAACAGTGGTTTCCAACAAAACGAATTAAAAGACATTCCTACGGTTGTTTTAGGTGGAGGAATCAATTATAATGTAAATGGTTCTGAAAGTGAGCTCTCTGCGATAAGTAAAAGTCGATTATTAAAAGGAATAATGATGGCACGTGAAAACAAAATGCCTTTAATATATACTGGTGGAGTAGGAGTAGGTTATGAAGACACAAGTGAAGCAGATGTAGCATTAAAATTTGTACAACAGTTTGAGGGAATTGATTTTATTCAGGAAAAAAAGGCAAGAACTACCTTTGAAAATGGTTTGAAAATCAAACAATGGTTGGAAGACAATCAATACAGAGAAATATATTTGGTTACTTCAGCAATTCATATGAGAAGATCAATGGGAGTTTTTAATAGATTTGATGTCAATTACATACCTGTTGTGTCTAATTATGCATACAGCCATAATCTTTCCTGGTTGGACTATCTACCGAACAGAGGAAGTTTAAGAGCAAATATGCAGGCAATACATGAATGGATTGGTATAGCATGGTATAAAATTAACGGTAGAATATAATATTATATGGGAGGTTATTTAATGAGCGCAGATCTACACATCCACACTACTTATTCTGATGGGAGTTTTACCCCACAGGAAATAGTAGATAAAGCAAAAAATGCAGGATTTAAAACAATCGCTATTTCTGATCATGATACTTTGGAAGGAATTAAACCCGCAGTAGAATATGCAGAAGATAAAGATATTGAAGTTATTCCCGCAATAGAATTTTCAACTTTTCGAGGTAAAGCTGAAATTCATATTTTAGGTTACTTTATAGACTATGAAGATGAATTTCTTAAAAAGAAAGTTCGAAAAATATATGATTCTAGAAAAAAAAGAGCTCAAAAAATGGTGGAATTATTAAATCAAGAAAATGTTGATATTACTTTTGATGAAGTACGTAATGTAGCTGGAGATGACTATATTGGGCGTCCACATATCGCTAAACTAATGGTTCAAAAAGGTTATATAAATGAAATGGGAGATGCATTTACTGAAGATTACATTGGTAATGGAGGACGGGCTTATGTAAAAAAATATAAGATAAGCCCAGTTGAAGCGATTAAATTGATTCAAGATAGTGGCGGTATTCCTGTCTTGGCCCATCCTGTTTTTATAAATCACGGAGAACCTTTAAGAAAAGAAGATATAAAAGAAATGAAAAATAATGGGCTGTTAGGAATAGAAGTTTATCATTCTAAACACAATACAGAGAATGCAAATTATTATAAAGATATTGCCAAGAAGTTAGATTTATTAATAACAGGAGGTTCAGACTTCCATGGTGAAAATTCTCCCGGTGTAAAATTAGGAGATATTCGTTTGGATGACAGCCATGTAAAAAAATTAAAAGAAAAAAGATAATTTTTTTTGGAATAAAAGAGGATTATAGGAGTGTTTATTGTATATATTATTAGAGTGTCATATAAGTGTAAAATATAGGAGGGTAATTAATAAATAATGATATCAGCACATGGAGGTAAATTAGTTAATAAGGTTGTTGATGGTCAAGAGAGAGAAGAGTTGCTAAATAAAGCAAAAAGTATGGTTCATGTAAGTTTGAGTAACAGAGATTTAGTGGAAGTTGAAAATATTGCTACAGGTCTTTATAGTCCAATTGAAGGATTTATGAATGAAGAGGACTATAAGAGTGTAGTTGAAAATATGAGACTGGCTGATGGAACAGTTTGGACCATACCAGTAGTATTAGGTGTGACAGAAGAAAAAACCAAAAATATTGAAGTAGGAAATAGAATAGCCTTAACTGATAACAAAGACAAAGTCTATGCTGTTATGGATGTAGAAGACATTTATAAGTACGATCAAAAAAGAGAAGCACAAAAAGT
The DNA here is from genome assembly GCA_021736945.1 of Halanaerobiales bacterium. GTDB lineage: Bacteria > Bacillota > Halanaerobiia > Halanaerobiales > M55B127 > M55B127. Next base: position 3,539 of record JAIPEX010000070.1, read on the forward strand.
ATATAAAACAACTTCTTCAGAGCATCCCGGTGTGGAGAATGTTTATAGTAGAGGAGATTATCATATCGGGGGAGAAATACATCTACTCGAAAGAATCCAACATGATAAATTTAATGAATATAGATTGGATCCAAAAGATGTAAGAAAATATATTGAAGATAAAGGTTGGGACCGTGTTGTTGGTTTTCAAACTAGAAATCCTATTCATCGTGCTCATGAGTATTTACAAAAATGTTCTTTAGAAATTGTGGATGGATTACTTTTATCTCCTTTAGTAGGAGAAACCAAAAGTAGTGACATTCCGGTTGACTATCGAATAGAAAGTTATGAAGTAGTAATGGATAAAATATATCCAAAAGGGAGAGTTTTTCTATCAGTCTTCCCTGCAGCTATGAGATATGCTGGGCCTAGAGAGGCTGTATTCCATTCTCTTTGCCGTAAAAATTATGGATGTACCCATTTTATTGTTGGAAGAGATCATGCGGGTGTAGGCGATTATTATGGTACTTATGAAGCACAAGAGATGTTTGATAATTTTACAAAAGAAGAAATAGGGATCACACCATTAAGATTTGAATATTCATTTTACTGTGAAAAGTGTAAAACCATGGCTACAACCAAAACATGTCCTCATGACAGTGAACATCATATAGGTTTAAGTGGAACAAAAGTAAGAAGATTACTTAGAGAAGGTAAAAGACCACCTGAAGAAATGACAAGACCAGAAGTCGCAGATGTTTTAATAAGAGGAATGGCAGAAAATAACTAATATATTTTGAAAGGGGCAAATATTACAATGAATAAAAGAGCAAAAGGTGTAACAGTTTGGTTTACAGGTTTAAGTGGAGCCGGAAAGACTACGGTTGCATTAGAAGTAGAAAGACAACTTGAAGAAGAAGGATATTATACCCAAAGGTTAGACGGAGACATAGTAAGAGAGAAATTAACTAAAGATTTAGGTTTCACAAAAGAAGACAGAAATAAAAATATTGAAAGAAATACATTTGTAGCAAAAATACTTACTGATAATGATGTAATTACTTTATGTTCATTTATTTCACCTTATGAATCAGCAAGAAGTTATGCTAGGGAAGAGATAAGTGAGGTAGGAGAGTTTGTAGAGGTGTTTGTTAATACTCCTTTAGAAGTTTGTGAAGAAAGAGATGTAAAAGGTTTATATAAGCAGGCTCGCGAAGGTAAAATAGAGAATTTTACTGGTATTTCAGATCCGTATGAAGAACCCAAAAATCCAGATGTGGAATTGAAGACCGCTCAAGAGTCTGTGGAAGAAAGTGCAAAAATTGTAATCAATCATTTAAGAGAAAAAGGTCTTTTAGATAAGGAGTAAGTTTGGAGGTTGTAAAGATGGGTGATAAAAAAGCAACAATAAAAATTCCAAGAAATTTATATAATAACTTAAACCAAATAATAGAGGATACTGGATTTCATAGTGTTACTGAATTTACAGTATATGTATTAAGAGATTTAGTTTCAAACCATAAGATGAATAATGAGGAGATTAGTAATTCCAGAGAAGAATTATCCAATGAGGAAGTTAAAATGATTAAAAAAAGACTTAAAAGCCTTGGATATTTAGATTAAAATTTAATAATTTATTCATATATGATATAATATAGTAAGAAATAATTAAAAGGTGGGTGACATATATGAAGTTCTTTATTGATACTGCTAATTTAGATGAAATAGAAACTGCAGCAAGTTTTGGAGTTATAGATGGAGTTACAACAAATCCTTCATTAGTGTCTCAAGAAGGAAATATTGATTTTCATACCAGAATTAAGGAAATTTGTGAGTTAGTGGACGGACCAGTTAGTGCTGAAGTAGTTAGTGTGGACACAGATGGTATGGTGGAAGAAGCAAGAGAATTAGCTCAATTAGCTTCTAATGTAGTTGTTAAAATTCCAATGACTATCGATGGTTTAAAAGCTGTTAAAAAGTTATCACAAGAAGGAATTAAAACCAATGTTACTTTGATTTTTTCAGCAAATCAAGCACTTTTGGCAGCAAAAGCTGGTGCTACATTTGCTAGTCCTTTTATTGGAAGATTAGATGACAGAGCTCACGAAGGTATGGATCTTATAAAAGACATGAGAAAAATATATGATAATTATGATTTTGATACTGAAATATTAGCAGCTAGTATAAGGCATCCGCTTCATGTTAAAGAAGCAGCCAAAGCAGGCGCTGATATTGCAACAATTCCATTTAGTGTAATTGAAAAAATGTCTAAACACCCATTAACAGATTCTGGTCTAGAAAGTTTTTTAAGTGATTGGGAAAAATATAAAAATCAATAAGATAATTTCAGAATTAACCCCGGTGGTTTTTTGACCATCGGGTTTTTACTTTGTAAAGATATAAAAATTATATTATAATGAGTTTAATAATATAAAAAGAGGGTAATACAGACGATGAGACTTTTAAGTAAATTAGTGAAAATGTTTCGTTTTTTAAAAGATAATAATGTACCCTGGTATAAAAAATTATTTTTGACCTTACCATTAATATATTTAATAATTCCATATGATTTTATGGGGGATTTCTTTCCAGGGTTGGGACAAGTAGATGATCTTGCAGTATTTATAATCATGTGGCCATTTTTAAAAAATATGATGAATAAATATTCTGCAGCGGATAATGAAAAAGAGGATTCTATAGATAAATCAGATTCAATTGATTTAGATAAAGATGATTATGATGTGGAATAAAAAAATATAAACAATGAAATTGATTTTAATATAAAAATGGGCCTGGATATCCAGGCCCATTAACCTTTTATATTATATTTATCCGCAGTGTGACCAACCACAGTTTCTACAAGTTGAACAACCACCTTCGTGTTCCAATTCATGGCCACATTCTGGACAGGCAGATCCGTGTGTAAAGGTTTCAACTTTATTATCAATTTGAGGTTTTTCATTTTCCTCTTTGACTTCAATATCTAGGTTGAAATTCTTTTGAATTTCTTTTTCATCGTATTTTTCTAAAGCTCTGCCGATTGCATCAGGACAAGAAAGGTTGTGAACATCTTTTCTTATCATTGCAGCTTCACATCTGATTCCTCTAAGTTGGTCTACTACTTCTTCTATTGCTACTCCACTTCTTAATGCTAAGGAAGCTAAACGAGAAATTGCTTCTGATTGAGCATGACAACCTCCACCTTTACCCGTAGTTGTGAATACTTCATTAATTCCTTTTTTATCAGAATTTATTGTTATATATAATTTTCCACAACCAATTTTGGTCTTTTCAGTAGTACCGATTGTTACTTTTGGACGAGGTCGCTTGGTTTTTGAGTCATGTTCAGTTGCTTCTTCTTCATCTCCGGAAGTAGAAAGAACTTGTTCGCTTCTACTACCATCTCTATAGATTGTAACTCCTTTACAGTCTAGATCATAAGCCATTTCATATACCTTTTTAACATCTTCTACTGTAGCGGAGTTATGGAAGTTAACTGTTTTACTAACAGCATTGTCTACTGATTTTTGAAAAGCTGCTTGCATTTTGATATGCCATTCCGGTTCTATATCATGAGCAGTAACAAAAATCCTTTTAACATCTTCTGGTATTTCGTCCATATCTTGAATGGAATTTGTTTTAGCTACTTTTTCCATTAATTCTTCAGAATAAAAACCTCTTTCTTTAGCAATTTCTTCAAATATAGGATGAGTTTCTATTAATACATCATCTAAGATATGTCTTTCATAATTAATGGCAAATAGTGGTTCAATTCCACTGCTAACTCCTGCAATTATGCTGATAGTACCTGTAGGAGCTATAGTGGTGGTAGTAGCGTTTCTCATAGGCTTATCATAAATACTACCTTCTATGTTAGGGAAAGAACCTCTTCTTTCGGCTATCTTGGCTGATTCATCCTTTGATACTTCTTCGATAAAAGCCATCAAGTCTTCAGCAAGATTAATTGCTTCTACACTATTGTATGGGATTCTTAATCGGATTAACAGGTCGCTCCATCCCATTACCCCTAAGCCAATTTTTCTATTACCATGGACCATTTCTTTTATTTTTTCTAGGGGATACTTATTCATATCTATAACATTATCTAAGAATCTTACAGCTTTTCTAACGGTATCTTCGAGCTTTTTATAATCAATTTTGTAATTATTATTTACCTTTTTAGTCATATTTGAAAGGTTTATAGAACCTAAATTACATGCTTCAAATGGTAATAAGGGTTGTTCACCACAAGGATTAGTACTTTCGATTTCACCAACATTTGGAGTTGGGTTATGACGGTTAATTTCATCTAAAAAGATGATACCAGGTTCACCATTTCTATGGGACATATGCACAATTTTTTCGAAAACATCCCTTGCATTTAATTTTGAGCTTACCTCTCCGGAATGAGGATTAATTAACTCATAAAATTCATCATTTTCAACAGCTTCCATAAAGTCGTCAGTCACTGCAACTGAAATATTAAAATTATTTAGAGCAGCTTCTTGTTCCTTGGCAGTAATAAAATCCATGATATCTGGGTGGTCAACTCTTAAAACACCCATGTTGGCACCACGTCTTTTACCACCTTGTTTTACTATATCAGTTGCCTTATCAAATATTTTCATGAAGGAAAGAGGGCCGCTTGCCACTCCTCCTGTGGTTTTTACAATATCATTTTTAGGTCTTAATCTAGAAAAACTGAATCCTGTACCTCCACCACTTTTATGGATAAGGGCGGAATTTTTTAAGGAGTCAAAGATTCCTTCCATACTATCTTCAACTGGTAAAACAAAACAGGCACTCAGCTGTTGTAAATCATTATTGGCATTCATTAAAGTTGGAGAGTTTGGTAAAAAATCTAAGTTTGTCATTAGCTCGTAAAAATCATTTCGATCTTTTTCTACATTTTCATCATATTTTTCATTAGCTTTAGCAATATTTGTAGCTACTCGATCAAACATTCCTTCGGGATCTTCAATTCGTTCTCCTTCTTTGTTTCTTTTAAGATATCTAGCTTTGAGCACTTTTTTAGCATTTTTTGTTAAATTTATATTCTTTTCTTCTGACATAAACTCACCTCAAATTGTTTTTATAAATTTTGTGTATTTCATTATAGCACTTAAATTAGAAAAAATAAAGATGAATAATGTAGTTATTCTTTTCACTAACATTTTATAAGGAGGAATTAAAAATTCATTGTTTAATATAGATATAAGGGTATTATTTTAATTAATTAAAAAGGAGGAAATTTTTATGTTAAAAAATAAATTTAATGTTTTTGAAATGCTTGAAATGGCTAAAGAAATTGAAAACAGAGGGTATAGATTATATTCAACCCATGCTAAGTTAGCTAAAGATCAAAAGCTAAAAGATCTTTTTAATAAACTTGCTAATGATGAACAAGATCATTACAATACTTTTGATGAGTTAGAAAAAAAATATAAAGAAAAAGAAGAAAAGGATTATAGTTATTTAGAAGATGTTAAGGTAAATGATTATTTAAAAAATTTAGTTGAGTATGAAGTGTTTCCCAAAGGTGAAAGGGAAGAACTAAAAGAGATGGAGACTGAAGAAGTATTAGATAAAGCGATTAAATCTGAAAAGGATTCGATACTACTATATCAGGAATTAGTTCCTTATAATAATGAAGAAACAAAGGAAATTTTATATAGATTAATAAAAGAAGAAAAAGAACATTATGTGAGCCTTGTAAATTATAAAAGAGAAATGTGATACTAGGAGTTGAACGGGTGATAAATGGATTATTTTAAAAAAGTTTTATTTAATAAAGTTAATAATGATGACATTAGATATAGGAAGTTTACTTTTTCCTTTTCTTTGAAAATAGCCGTATTAATAGTAGCAGCCGGAGTCTTTTTTGATAATCCGGCTAATACTGTTAATTTTACTATATTTCCTCTACAAGAGGCTATTAGAGTCAATTTAAGACCGCCAATTATAATGTTAGGAGGAATAATTTTAGGACCTCTTTGGGGAGCAGTTATTGGTGGAGTTATTGATATAATAGCTTTTAATTTATGGCATAGTAATTTGTCTTATCTTTTCATATTAACTCTTTCAACTATATTTAGAGGCTTTACGGCAGGTTATATTTATAACTATATATTTAAAAATTTTTCGGTCAAAGCAATATTTGCTTCTCTTGCTATTCCACACTTATTAACTTCGGGTTTAATAATACCTGCTATCTTAAATTATTATTATAATATACCACTATTAAGGAATTTAAGAGTTAGAATAGTAGTACAAATCATTACTTTACCCATCTTTACCCTAGCTTTTTATTATTTATTAAAAGGACTGAAAAAAACGAAAGAATTAAGGTCTTTACATCAAAAACTCAAAGTAATGTTAAACAAAGATGATCTTACAGGAATTTCAAATAGGAAGCATTTTATGGAATTTTTGAATAAAATATTTTCTATGGCAAAACGTCATTCTCAGCCTTTATCACTATTAATGGCTGATTTAGATAATTTTAAAGAAATTAATGATACATATGGACATTTTAAAGGTGATGAATGCTTACGTGAAGTTGCTAAGATATTGACTGAAAATATCAGAAATGAAGATCTTGCAGCCCGAATGGGAGGAGATGAGTTTGTAGTACTATTACCTCAAACTCAAATTAAAGAAGCCAAAAAAATTGCTAATAGAATCAAAAAAAATGTACAAGCAATTGATATAAAAGAGTCAGGATCGATTACAATTAGTATAGGAGCAGCAGTTATAAGACAAGAAGATGACATAGAGAGTTTTTTGAAAAGAGCGGATGATGCTCTTTATAAAGCTAAAAATAATGGCAGAAATAGAATAGAATGGATGAAAGCAGATAGTTTCAAACAAGAGTTAAAATTCTCCTAAAAATTTAGGTTCTGGTTTTAATTTCACCCCTGAAATTTTATATACTTCTTCTTGTATTTTTTTTATTAAATTTAAAATATCTTTGGCAGTTGCGTCTCCTTTGTTAATAATAAAACCGGCATGTTTTTCGGAGACTTGAGCACCACCAATTTGGTAACCTTTCATATTAGCTTTTTCAATAAGAGGTCCAGTGTAATGGTCTTCAGGTCTTTTAAATGAACTACCTGCGCTTGGATATTCTAGGGGCTGTTTATTTTGTCTTTTTTGGGTTAAAACTTCCATTTTATCTTTTATTTGATCTTTATCACCATGACTTAATTTCATTGTGGCATCTAAAATAATATAATTTTTTTCTTGGAAGACACTGTTTCTATAAGAAAGTTTAAGTTCATCTTTGTTAAGGATTATTTTTTTCCCATTATTATTTACAGCAGAAACATTAACAATAATATCATTCATTTCTCCACCATATGCTCCAGCATTCATAAATACTGCTCCACCTAATGATCCCGGAATACCACATGCAAATTCCATCCCGGTTAATGAATTTTCTTGTGCTTTTTTTGTTACATTTTTCAGAGTAGCACCACTTTGAGCTTTTATATTATTTTCATTTACAAAGATTTTATTTAGTTCTCCCGTATATATAATTATACCCCTATATCCTTTATCTCCAACAATTACATTACTACCTGCCCCTAGTATAAAATGAGGGGTCTCAACGTCCTGTATGATCTTTGTAAGTTCTAATAAAGCATTTTCATCTTTAGGGGTTAAAAATAAATCCGCAGGGCCACCTACTTTAAAAGTTGTGTAATTTTTCAAAGGAACATCTTTCTCAACATCTAAATTATCTATATTTTTTAATTTGTTAATTATTTTCTTCATATCGTAACACCTCTGAGATAAATTTTATCATATTTAAACTCTATTACCAAATATAATTGTAAAAAATTAATGTTAAGAACCTTCCTTTTAGTTGCTATTATTGGAAACATATAAGAAATTGTAAAAAGGATTTTTGCAATTTGTAAAGAATTAGTAAAAAGGAAGACTTTTTGTTAATATCTGGTGGCATATAATTAATAACAAAATTACAAAGTAATA